>JAUPVI010000013.1:8018-15362 GCA_030917105.1 Candidatus Babelota bacterium | reverse complement strand
TTGATCTGATCTGAAGTTAGGGGGCTGCTGCTTGGGGTTATTTTAATGTCCGAAAAATAGTCGAGAAGTGTCTTTTGCTGCCCTTTTATAGCTTCTTCTGCAGCAGCAAGAACTTTTAGTTTTTTGTTTCGTTCTGGTTCGTTATCTTCGTATTTTTTTTCTATTTTCTCCCTAACATTTGCAAGTGTTTCGTCGCCACTAGCTGCAAGAACTTTCAGCGCTTGAAGCGATGTCTTAAGGAGCTCTGGAATATTTGGATAGAGGTAGCGTTCAGCCATGAGTCGGTAGTTCTTAAAAGTCTCGCACACGGTGGGGGGCGTTGGTTTAGTGCGTGTGCTGTAACTCCTTTCACGCTCGGTATTTGTTTTTTTTATCTGTGCGAGTATTGCTTCCAGGTCAGTAGAATAGAGGCCATAGCTTGCCAAGTATTTCGCGGCAAAAGAGCTAAAGAGATCATCAGAGTCTGTCTCGTTTTCGCTAGTGGTTTTTGCAGCAAGTGTTTTGTTTATGGCACGTTTGGCGTTCCAATCTGAAAGGCTTTGCACAATGCCAGATCCATGCAGAGATAGTGTGGCGCAAGAGAAGATGCTTATAATGCACAGAAGCTTTTTCATATCGAATGTGTTGCCCTGGTAAAATACTTTTTTTGGTAGTCTACTGGTGGCAGCGTGGTGGCACAATGGTTTGGGTAAATAAGGCGTAATTATGGTTAACACAGCTAAAACGCAGAAAATGAGATAGTAACTATAGACGCGTAATTACGCGTCTATAGTTAGATGCGTTTACCCTGGGTGTTTATGGGGCGAGAAGATTCGTCTTCATGCTTTTGGTTGCCTTGCTTGTTGCGACAGTAGTGGTCATTCGAATAGTAGACGCCGTGCTAGAAATATAAAAAGAATTGTTTGATGCAAGTTGATCGCACGCAAAAAGGTTATTTGGGTTGCTCTTGATTTGAATCAAATATGGTGAAGTAGAATTAACAACACCCTCAGGGAGAGTCGTATCATCAGTGTTTTTCTTATAAATTCCTAGCACTTCTTTGCAAGGCGTATTTTTAGTTCCATCAGTTCTGCTATTTGGATACAACACTCCCAAGAGCGTTCCATCACTGAGTTTATACATGCCGTCAGGGAGGGCGGAGCCCGTGGCTGTCGCAGGTGATAGATCTGAAGTCGTAGGTGCGCTTTGGCTAGATGGCGAAGATCCAAGCGCTTGTTCTGCGGCGAGAGAGACGTCGGTGCTTGAAGCTTCAATAGGGGCTGCCCCATCCACTGAAAATTGATTGATGTCAGTAGAGCCAACTGGTTCTATGACTGGGCTGGATGGTACTACGGGAGCATCTGTAATGGGATTATCCGCGGCGACAGGAGTGGCGGGTAACCGCTGTGCCATAGCTAATGCTGGCGGGGTAAAATTATCTCTATTCCAGAGGCAATCTTTGCCGCTGACTATATTCTGGTCTTCTGTCGTTGAGTTCAGAATTACTGTTTTTGTTGACTGCAGTGATGCATTTGGCTTTTTCTCCGTGCATCCATATACCTTGCCTGTGTCTTTGACGAGGAAATACGGGCTCGCAGTAGTCCCACGGAAAACTTTTTTGATTGTCTTGCATGGTAGCCATTGGTCTTCACTTAGAATGTATAAGACTTCCGGGCCACTTCCTGAATCTGGTAGCCTGTAAATACCGTAATTAGGTGCAGATATTTTCGCTAGTCTGCTTTGCCGAGATGCGGCTGTTGGTGGACTAATCGGTTGAGTGACTACTGGGCGACCTCGCTGCATCAGAGTCAACTCCCCCGGAGTTAGCGGTAGTATTATCAACGGCATCAGTTTCCGCGGGCACTGATCTTACGTCAGTGCCGCCTGCTGCAGCAGTAGTGGTTTTTTCCCAGAGCGGGTTGCCAGCGTTTTGGAGTGGATTAGTATCACTCTTGTCTTCTGTTTCGACCATTACTGTTTTATGCTCATCGTTTTGCGTGGTTACACTGCCAACGAATACACCATTGTTTGCTTTCACCCAATAACTGTTATCATTTTTTTTATAAATACCCTCAGCGCTTTGGTAAGGCTGACTGTTTTGTGTTAAATAGATTTTTATGCCGTCAGTAAGTGTATAAAGTTTGACGGAACCTATACTACTTCCCTGGGGAGCGGCGACAGCCAACGGACTAAATGTGAGCATTGAAGCTACGGTTGATCCTGTTTCTTTTGGATAAATCGCCTTCGTATACTTCTTTGCATCCCCAGATGGTGCCTTTTCCGCATCAAGAATGACGGTGATGGCACCGCTGGCATCAGGTGGGAACGGTTGGTTGTTTCCATCGAGGAGGGCCGTACCAAGGTAAGTTTGACTATCTTGTCGGGTTACGAGGTAGCGGAGTTTTGTAGTAGCGTTGGGGTTTGCATAAATCGATTTCACGCCAGTTGTTGGCTCGTTGTCATTGCCAAAGATAGTGAGCTGCTTGACCTCAGCGCCGCCAAAAATTACTGTTTTGTGCGTTATGTCATAAGTATTCGCCGGTGCGCCTTCCATCGAAGCAGTGCTTGTGGTTATATCGACGGTTGAAGGGTCTTTGGTTTGGCGCAATGTGCCGATGATAGTATCGGCAGGATCTGAGATCTCGTGATAATCTTTGATGGTCTCAAGCGTTAGAGATTGTAGTGCCAGAAGGCTGCGATTGAACAGCTGGATTTTTACGGCACTTGATTTAAAGAGGGCTTTTGCTTCATTGTTGTCTAGTGCAAGTTGTGATGATAATAACCAGTTGGTCCTATTCAACGGAGTTAATTTTGTTTTGAGTTTAGATAAGGTCGCGGCAGCGGTTGCTCCAGCCGCTGTGATGGCTGTTTGGACTGCTGCCAAGAGTTGAGCAAGAATGGCTGCAGCGGCCGCTTCGTAGAGTTTTTTTAGCCCAACTTTCTCCTTTGGTTTGCTATTTCGTGCTGTGTCATAAGCAGTTATTTCCTCATTGGCTCGTTGGAGCAACCTCAAGCTTTCTGCGGCAGCCTTTTCAGGTTCACCGTGGGTAGCTTCGTTATTAAGTTTTGCCGTCGTGTGCATTTGTGCATGGCTGGTGGCCAGTGGCTCTAGATTTCTAAAGAGGTATGGCAGGGCATTATTCAGGTCACCACTACGCATTTTTTCATGAGCATCTTTGTCGTATAGTTGCTTTTGCCCGGTAATTTTAATGAGTGCAATAAGATTATACACTGCGATTTCAGTTACTTTGAGCTCTAGATACGCTCTTGTATCTTCAGGATGTACAAAGTTTTGTTTTTGATCAGCAATATTTTTGCTTCGTATTGCAATGATGGCATTTTCCGCAATGAACGAGGAGTGTCGTGCATGGAGGTTTGCAAGCATGATTGTAGCTTGTAGACGCAGGGAGGTCAGTGTTTTTGTATCCTCTGGCGAGAGATTTTTTGCCATTTCTATAAGAGTCTCTTGTCTTTCTTTAGCTTTCTTACCATAGTCAGAAATCTCTGCTCCATTCGTGGCGTCTGATTTTCCACCTGTCGTATCCCAGATTCGGTAAAAAGACTGATTTGCAAGGAAACCTAGCATTGCGGTGTTTGTTGGCGCTAGCGCTGCCGGTGTGCCGCCTGAATTTCCCGGTGATGGGGCTTCGGTTCTTGCCGCGCATAGATGGGTGAGAGTTGCTGTGTAATTATTGAATGACATGTCGAGATCGTCTGTAGCGGTACTTGAGTCTTTTTTGTTTAATAGGGCTACTATTTTAGAAGTTTTATCAGCCACATCTTTAAGTATCTTCTGCATCAATAACCAGCGGGTTCCGATGATGCTAAAGCCTCCAAGAAAGAGCTTGTCATGATGGGCAGCGAGTACAGCAAAAAGATTTGTCGGCCATCCATCGAGTTTGTCTATCATTTGTTTGGGTTTGTTTGGGTTTTGTACTGCTGTGCAGGGGAAGAGCTTTTTATTTTTGGTTAATTCTTTGATGCTTTCTGCGCAGTGTACAAGGTAGGCGGTTACATCTTTATAGGTACCAAGCACATCTGCAATAGGAATTTCATAGTAATTTGGCGTAGTAAGTAGATCGACCTCAAAAGGATCATTAGGGTTTTGTGGTGTCGCGATTGTTGCGGTATTTTTGGATTCTCCGCACAGCGTTTTTAATTTCGCAAGCCATATCTCAAATCCCTCATATGCATTATTCAGGATTTTTTCGGTGAGAGGTTTGAGGTCGTGCTCTCGTAGTCTTTTTGTACTGCCTGTGTATATGTCTGCAACCAGTCCATACATAGCTTTGAGAGCGCTCTTGTCATCATTATTAACTTCTTTCTGTTGCGGGGATGATTTTGTAGGGCTGGAAGTATCTATGGTTGGCCTACGTCGGGCTAGTTTGTAATAGGTGTATGCGATTTGTACGTTGTACTGAAATGCGTTGCTGAGGCGGGTTTGGAGTGTTTGCCTTGCGCTTGCGATATCAGCCAGAGTATGGCCTGACTCACTCTGTGTGTCATCAAAAGAACCGTATTTTTGTTGGGCTTCCGCAAGGTCTTCTTCTAGCTTTGCCATGCGTGTTTTAAATTTAAGACGTTTATATTTTTTTAAATTATCTTGCTGTTTCTCAATGATATTGAGTAAAGACCGGAGGTCAAACGCTTTTTCTACCTCATTAGTTTTTTTGTCGGTTGTTCCACGGCGTTCAGCTGCAAAAAACTTGGTAGGTGATTCGGGATAGTGCGGGGTTGAGTTGTCGCTGCTAATAACCTCCGGAGTGGTATTGGTGGAATTGTCGTCAGTTTGAGCTGGTGGCGTGGCATTAGTGGAATCGATCCTGCTTGTAGCTTGTTGTGCCGCATTATTTCTATCGCTATGTTTTCGAGAGTCATAAGCGGTATCTGCTGCCTGGTTGTATGCTATATGGTCTGAGGTTGCCTCGCTTATTAAGCCATCTTGTATAAAAATACTGGTGAGGCGTTCGAGTTTTTCGTCGAGTTCGTTAAACTCCTTCCTAGCGTCTTCAGCGGTAACTTTGCCGCCCATCCAAGTGGGACGCGAAAAGGGATTGGCATGATAAAAAGGAGAGAGGAGAGAGATCAGTGATAGTAAAAAAATGTGGCATTTCTTCATACGAACGCTCCGATACATAATTTTTATATGAGGGCTTCAGTATAAAAGGGTAAGCTTCATGCGGAGCAATGGTTTTTAAAAACTGGTGATGATGTGCTGTAAAATAGGCCGCTGCTGACGCGTCTACTCATTATCATCCAACCCCGACAGCGATCCCAGGTGCCATCTGGGTAGTTTGCATACGGCGTGCTCTTTTCCAACTTTGTACAAGAGCTGGGCGCGCGGTTTGCTTTGGGCGTGGCGCGGTAAGGCCTTGTGCGTAAGCGGTTGCACTTTCTGGTGTAAGGACTAGTGCGAGATCGGTTATAAAATTTTGTATTGTGGTGACTTTGAGTGAGGTTAATCCCTCTATTGGTTGTGTGAGGTCGGGGAAATCGCTCTTGCTTGGCGAGGCTCCTGCGCTTGTAGTGTTTGTGGATGGGTTGCTGCTAAAGCTTTCTGGTGTCCCGCTTCCAACCACTGCGCCAACGCCTGCAGCAGCGGCTGGCGCACTACTAATATTGTTTATGATGGTCGGCCCGGCCGCGGCCTGCGGCATCATCCCTGGCATCATCCCAGGAGCCATCATACCACCGCCCATCATGCCACCCATACCCATCATACCCATGCCGCCCATTGGCCCCATGCCACCCATGCCCATTGGTGATGGCGTGACCATGCGAGTAAAGAATCCTGGCTTTTTCTCTTCAGGCATGCTAGTGGCTGGCCCAGTGGCTGCCGGTGTTTTGTCGCCCATGTTTATGACAATATTTGTTGCGTTTTCACTCTTTGAAGAGCTGCTGACTTTTCCGACAGAAGAAGCTGGAACATCATCATCTTGATCCTTGCCTTTATCGCTAGAGGAACTTTTTTTAGCATCCTTGATGCTTTCTTCCTTGTCTTCGTCATCCTTGCTTTTAGTTGTTTTATCTTTGAGATCTTTGATTGGTTCTTTGCTATCTGTTTCTGTATCGGCCTTTTTCTTTTTTGATTCATCCTTATTTATTTTTCCGGTCGTTGTGTTTTCTATAGTTGTGGGTGCGCTATCAGGTGCTTCAAGCGGGTTGGTGTAGGCCTGCCTTGGTTTTTCTGGCAATAGTTTCGTGGCATTTGGCCCTAGAGCTTCAACTTTTTTTTCCAAGGCGTCTCGCTGTGTGATGAGTTTTATGCGTTCACGTTCTGAGAGGCCCTTGAGTTTGGTCATAAAAGTCTGGCGTGTTAGTTTGGTGTCTATTTTTTTGATTGCGGTAACATATTTTTCGGCAGCTTTTTCTGGTCCGACGATTTTTATTTTCGTGGTTAATGCTGGTAATGGAGATGGTCTATCCTTGTATTTTTCTACAAGAATAGCATATTGTTTTGTTGCCTGTTCTGTAGTGCTTTTGAAAAGTGCTATTTGTTTGTCTGCTTCCTCTTGCGTGACGCCGCCTCTGCCGAAAAAACCTCCGCTGAGAAGCTTATTGATGGAGTTTAGCTTGGAGACGTATCCTTTTAGAAGCCTTTTTTCTGAAGCGCTAGTGTTCGCTTTTATTGGTTGTATAGTGAGGCTGTTTGCTTCCGGTAGTTGAGAAGTGAGGTCAGGATCGTATTTGAGTGCTAGTTTGCGATTAGTGGTATACACATCAATTAATTTTTCATGCTCGGCCTGGAAAAAGCTTTTTGTAGTAAGGGCTATTTTTATTTTAATGGCTTTTGTGTAAAAGCGCTGAGCTTCTACTTTTGGATCTTTTAACGTAGGTTCAATTTCTCTCCACGTAATAATTGGCTTCCCGTTGAGATCAGGCGATTGGATTTTTGCGACCAAGCTGTTTACAGTACTTTCAGACTGCTGTTTGAGTTTTGGCGTAAGTGCTTTACCTTTTATTCTTCTCGCGATTTGTGAGAGTTTTTTGTTGAGCGCTGCTACTTCGGTAGCGTCACGCTCCGCATCAGTTTTCCACTTTAATTTCCTACTGAATTGGCCCCATCCTTCTACGGTTGGTTCGGGTATTTTGCTGCCTGCTTTGCGTGCGTCCTCATATTCAGCTTTTATTTTAGCTGAAAGCGTTTCATACTCTTTTTGGTCGGCGCTTTGGTCTTCAAAAATAGCACCGTCTGGCTTGCTGAGTTTGGTTATCAGCGACCTGAGCCGAGCTTGGACAGATTTAAATTGGGACTCTTCTTTTTTTAGTTTTTGTTGCGCCGTCTGGGGTGTTGTTCTTAGTTTGGGTATGCTAAGCAGGTGGCCATGCGTCATGGTGCATGCTACTATGAAAAGAATCAGTCGT
>JAUPVI010000013.1:0-8008 GCA_030917105.1 Candidatus Babelota bacterium | reverse complement strand
TTCCAAACAACCTAGGAGATTTGCGCTTCCGTATGCAAGTGATTGGCGAAACTCTGGTGGACAGGAAAGCGGCTGGTGCGTATACTTGCCCCTTCGTTGCTTTACTCTCGTTTGTACAGGATTATGCGCATGTCACTCAAAGAAAAAGATATTAGTACCGAACATGAGGTTCGGGTTCGTAAAGTAGATCAACTTGCCGCTCGCGGGGTTTCTGCTTGGCCGGATTGCCGTGCCGTTACGAGTACCGCCACAGGCGCACATGAGGCTTTTGTGAGTTCGAATGATGAACACACACAGTATAGTCTTGCTGGGCGTGTTATGACCAAGCGTGGTCATGGCAAAACGGTGTTTGCTCATGTGCAAGACCGCACCGGCCGATTACAAATTTATGTTCGCAATGACGCGGTTAGCGAAGCGGCGTTTGACTTGCTTTTGCATTCAGTCGACGTGGGGGATATTCTCTGGGTTGCTGGCACGATGTTTCTGACAAAAACCGGCGAACCAACCCTCAAAGTCACCGATCTTGCTCTTCAATCGAAGTGCTTACACGCGTTGCCTGAAAAATACCACGGTCTTACCGATGTTGAACAACGCTATCGTCAGCGGTATTTGGACTTGATGGTGAATCATGAAAGCAAAGAGAAGTTTGTACAGCGATCAAAAATTATTCAACAAGTGCGAAATTTTCTTCTGCAGAAAGATTTTCTCGAGGTAGAAACGCCCATGCTTCACCCAATTCCTGGGGGAGCAGCGGCCCGTCCGTTTAAAACACATCACAATGCGTACAGCATGGAGCTTTTCTTGCGTATTGCGCCGGAACTCTATCTTAAACGCCTCGTTGTTGGCGGTATGGAGCGGGTGTTTGAGATTAATCGCAGTTTCCGTAACGAAGGGGTGTCGACTCGGCATAACCCAGAGTTCACCATGATTGAGTACTACATGGCGCATGGCGACTACCAAGATGGTATGCGCATGACCGAAGAATTGTTGCGTAGCGTAGCCCGTACGGTGCATGGCGAAAACCCGTTCCCATTTAATAATCATATTCTTGATTTTGAAAAGCCATTTTTACGTTATACGATGCAAGATTCAGTGACGGTAGTAGGCGGTATTCCTGCTGACAAAGTGACGCCAGCAACAATTACGCAGACATTGGCTGAGTTTGGCGTGACCGGTGTCGAGGCAAAGTCTTTCGGCGAAAAGCTATTGATTTTGTTTGAATTGACCGTTGAATCTAAACTCATTCAGCCGACATTTATTATGGATTTTCCGATCGAAATATCGCCACTTTCTAAGCGCAAGGCTGATGCTTCAGAGCTCGCAGCGCGGTTTGAGTTGTTTATGGCAGGTATGGAACTTGCAAATGGCTTTAGCGAGTTGAACGACCCATTTGACCAGGCTGACCGGTTTCGCCAGCAGGCGAGTGCGCGTGACGCAGGGGATGATGAGGCACATTACTTTGATGCTGATTATGTGCGGGCGCTTGAATATGGGCTTCCACCGACAGTTGGGGTGGGATTTGGTATCGACCGTCTGGTCATGTTTTTGACGAATACAGCGTCTATTAAAGATGTTATTTTGTTTCCCACCATGAAGCGGCTTCAGGAGGCCGAAGAGGTATAATGCAACACCACGGCCTTAAGTACCGTTGGCAGTTGGCGCTGGCCGATGAAGCGGCGGTGCATCACCTGGCGCAGGCGTGTAGCATTGATCGTGCTTTGGCGCGTGCATTATATGTGCGCGGCTATTGTACCCCGGCGTTAGCGCAACAGTACTTAGTGATGAGTAGTGATTGGGTGGCCGATCCAGCGATTCTTAAAGGGGCAACTGCGGCAGCCGATCGCATTATGCTGGCTCTTGAGAAGCGCGAAAAGATTCTTATTTTTGGTGACTATGACGTTGACGGAATAACTTCGACTGCCATCATGCTTTCTTGTCTGTTGCCGTTGGAGGCGAATATTAATTATTTTCTCCCCAATCGGGTACGAGATGGCTATGGCCTTTCCTCTAAGATTGTGCGCAAGGCAGCCGAAAATAAGTATGACCTTATTGTGACGGTGGACAACGGCATTACCGCTCATCAAGCGGTGGCCGATGCCAAGGCGCTTGGCCTGTCGGTTATTATTACTGACCATCACCAAGTGCACGGGGAGTTGCCGCCAGCTGATGTTATTGTAAATCCGCACCAGCCAGACTGCCCATATCCGTACAAAGATTTTGCGGGAGTTGGCGTTATTTTTAAGATTATGACTATTATCTATCAGCGGTTGAGCCGAGAAATGCCGTCAAAAGCCTATGAATTGCTGATGCTTGGCACAGTGGCTGACGTGGTGCCGCTGCGGCACGAAAATCGGTATTGGGTGCAAAAAGGGCTGGCACATATTAATCAAAATCGTAGTTTTGCCGTCCAAGTGTTAGCTGCAAATGGCAACGTGGCTGATAAGGCATTGTTAGGTTCGCGTGATATTGGGTTTGCCATTGCGCCACAACTCAATGCATTGGGTCGTCTTGACGACGCACGAGAAGGAGTTACTTTCCTGATCAGTGCTGATATGGGGCAGGTGATGCAGGTTGGGGTGACGCTTAAGTCGATTAACGAGGAACGCAAACGGGTCGACCGGGGTATTTTTGATGAAATCGTGGAGACTATCGAAGCCGGAAGTATCGATCTTTCACAAGAATATTTGATCATGGCTGGCAGCAACAATTGGCCTGCGGGTGTGATTGGGTTGGTTGCTGGTAAATTGATGCAGCAGTACGGGCGGCCGGTTATATTGTTTCATTTGACCAAGGATGGCATGGCAAAAGGCTCATGTCGTTCGATTCCACAATTTAATATGTTTGAAGCTCTGGCGAGTTGTAGTGATCTGCTGACCACCTTTGGCGGACATGCTTGTGCGGCGGGGTTAAGTCTTCCGGCGGCAAAGCTACCTGAGCTCAAAGAGCGACTTGAGGTGTTGTTGCAGGCGCAGCTGACGCCGGACGATCTGGTACTAACGTTGGCGGTTGATGCGGTAGTAAATCTGGCTGACCTCAGCAAAAACTTCTATGCGCAAATGCAGCTGATGGAGCCGTTTGGGAATGCAAATCCGGAACCGGTATTGGTAGTTGAAGGGGTGACGTTAATTCAGGAGCCTCGGTTGCTCAAGGATAAGCATGTGAAATGTATGTTGTTTTGCAATGGGGTGTTGAAGCCAATTATGTTTTTTAACCGACCGGAATTATACCAGCCGCTGTGTGCACAAGGGGATCGTCCTTTTGCGGTAGCCGTGCATGTGGTGGCTAATGAGTGGCAGGGGAATGCGACGATTGAGCTGCAGGGAATAGATGTTTGCTTTGAGGAGAGAGTATGAGTTGCCATGTTTCGCCGCGTTCTACCATGAACTGCGTTATTACTATTGACGGTCCGACTGCGTCTGGCAAGGGCTCTATTGCAAAAGCAATTGCAGCGCACATGGATTACTTTTATTTGGATACCGGCCTTTTGTATCGTGCTATGGGCTATCTGACGTCACAAGACTATTCGCGTGAAGAGATTTACCTGGCGGTGTTTTGGACGCCAGAGTTGGTTGAACGGTATAAGGCTCGCTTAACCTATAGTTACGGAGATGGTCGAGCGACTATTTTTGTTGATGGTGTTGATGTAACAATGCAGCTGCGTACGCCGGAGGTCGATTGGAGTTCATCACACGTGAGCAGTGTGCCGCTTGTGCGAATGGGGCTGCGGGCATTACAGCGAGAGCTTGGTGGTCGGCATAACATTGTGATTGATGGTCGCGATTGTGGCACGGTCTTGTTTCCGCAGGCACAGCATAAGTTTTTTATTACTGCTGATTTCAACATGCGTGTTTGTCGTGCGCAGGCTGATAAACTACGTCAAGCACAAGGGATGAGTCAGGAAGAAATTGCGGCGGCAGTGTTGATGCGCGACATGCGCGATTTGACGCGGCCGATTAGCCCACTGCGTCCTGCAGAAGATGCGGTTATTTTAGATACCACGCGGCTTAGTTTGGAAGCGTGTGTGACGTTGGTATTGAGTTATTTGTTGTAATTTTGTTTTTAACAAGAATGTAATACGCCGCGGTAACTGAAATTACCGTGGCGGGTATGAGGCCGGTGTCGCGGCGGACGATGGACGGGCATAGCAGCCTAATTCACATATCCTGGTATGGAATGCTTACAGCAGTTCCGCCGCCTTCTGAGCCAAATTACTTCGTTCACTCGTATGTAGCTGAACAACTCCAAAACATTTCTCATTCATGAACTGCCGCGTGGTAACCACAAGCCCGTTGCTATCGTACCCTAAATGCGGTGTATCGATTTGTTCCGGGTCGCCGGCGATGATAACTTTCGTTCCCTTGCCTGCTCGGGTTATGAGAGTTTTTAGTTCTAAAGGAGTTAAGTTTTGCGCTTCATCGATAAACATAAATTGATATGGCAGCGAGCGGCCACGCATGTAAGTGATCGCCTGCAGGCTCAACTGATTCGCTTTTCGCAAATCCTCAACCGAGATGCTCATCGGCAACTTTGCTTTTTTAATTTCGCTGCCAATGATCCCAATGTTATCAAAAATTGGGTACATCCAGTTTTCTATTTTTTCGTTAACGTCACCGGGCAAAAATCCGATGTCCGGTCCCAGCGAAACGGTCGGGCGAGTCACCATGATGCGACGGTGTGTTTTTTCATGGAGAACTTTCACCAGGCCAGCAAGAAGAACCAAGAATGTTTTGCCGGTACCGGCTTTACCAATCAGGCTGACGAGCTCGATCGAGTCATCCATCAGAAGATCGAGGGTCATTGCTTGCTCAGCGTTTTTTGGCGTGAAGCAGTTCATAATTGGTTTGCTTTGTATTTCATGAAATTGTTCGCCGCCGGTATAGCGGAAAATGCGGTAGTTTTCTGGATTGTTTTGGCTCATGAGTTTGATGAACTGATTGACGTACGTTGGCTTGTGAGTGAGCACCTCCATGATTTTGCTTTGGGTGATTGCCTTCAGGTCTTTTGCCGGTATCTGTTCATGAATAACACTGGCAAATTGATTTGGCATACTGAACGCCGTTGCCTTGAACTCGCGGCTGGTGATACCACTGCTGGCCGCCTTGAGGCGCATATTAATGTCTTGGGTGTATAAGAGGGTGTGTTTGCCTTGCAGTTGGTAGTGACGGGCGGTTGCGAGCACGGCGTCGTCAGTGCTGACCATTGGATCTTGAAAGAAACTGAGTGGGGCTACGGTGATTATTGGTGTTTTTTCGTCTTCGAGGCGCACTCCTTGATGAAGATCGCCTTTGAGGCGGAGAGCCTCGAAGAGGTGGATGGCTTGGCGGGCTTGGCGGCCAATGGCGCCGGAGATGCGCTTGAGGTCGTCAAGTTCTTCAAGAACCTGGAACGGTACAATTATGTTTTGGATGTGAAGTGAAAGTGGTGCATACGGGTCTTTAAGGAATACATCAGTATCAAGTACTGCGATTTCTACTTTAGGCAGCGTATTGTGCAACATTACGTCTCCTCTTTCTATGTTTGCGAAAGGCTCGATTTATAGGTAAGCTCCATCAGTATGATCACAAAATTAAAATAAATAAAAGAGTCCATGATACGAAAGGTAAATAACGATGAGTCATCAATACAATTCACAGTATCTTGATAATCTTCGCCACTCCTGCGCTCACTTGGCAGCACAAGCGGTGCTTGAGCTGTTTCCAGATACATTGTTGACTATCGGGCCCACGACGGAATATGGCTTCTTTTACGACTTTCTCCCAATGCACAATTTTAAAGAAGAAGACTTGCCGCGCATCGAAGCAAAAATGCATGAAATTGCAGCGCGAGCGTATGATGTAGTCGGCGGTCAAGTGCCAAAAGAAAAAGCGCGGCCGCTGTTTGCACATAATCGATTTAAAATGGAAATGCTTGAAGCAATTCCGGGAGATACGGTTGGGGTGTATACACAGGGTTCGTTCTCCGACTTGTGTCGTGGCGGCCACGTAGAAAACATCGGCGTGTTGAAGCACTTCAAACTTACTGGCATTTCTGGTTCTTACTGGCGCGCTGACCGTAACGGGCAACCACTTCAACGGATTACTGGTGTTGCATTTGCGACCAAAGAAGATTTAGTGGCGTATGAAAAACAAGTGGAAGATGCAATTAAGTATGATCACCGTGCGCTGGGCAAACAACTTGATCTTTTCTCCTTTCGTCAAGAATCGCCAGGAGCTGCGTTTTTCCATCCACGCGGTACAGTTATTTATAATGAATTGATTAATTACAGCCGCCGGTTGCAGCAGGATACTTACCAAGAAATTAAGACCCCGCTTATTATGCATGAGAATTTGTGGCATACCTCAGGGCACTACGCCAACTATAAAGAAAATATGTATTTCACACAGATTGATGATCAAACGCACTGTGTACGGCCAATGAACTGTCCGTCTAGCGTTATGGTATATCAAGAAAACTTGCATTCATATCGCGCGCTACCGCTTCGGCTATCAGAATACGGGTTGGTGCATCGCTACGAATTGTCTGGAGTGTTGCACGGCTTATTCCGGGTGCGTACGTTTACGCAGGATGACGCGCATATTTTTTGTACACTTTCGCAAATTCAGGAAGAGGTTGCAGCAGTGCTTGCGATGGCTGAGACTATCTATCGTAAATTTGGATTCCAGGAAATTTCGTATGCGTTGTCGACACGTCCCGCTAAATCAATTGGGACTGATGAGCTTTGGGAACATGCGACGACTGCGTTAAGCGAAGCGATGAAAAGCCGTGGGATAGAGTTTACTGTTCAAGATGGCGAAGGCGCATTCTACGGACCAAAAATTGAAATTCGCATTAAAGATGCCATGGGTCGTCAATGGCAGTGCGGTACGGTGCAAGTTGATCCATTCTTGCCGCAGAATTTTGAGATCGAATATGTCTCGAGTGACCAATCGCGCCAACGGCCGATCATGATTCACCGTGCGTTGTATGGTTCGATTGAGCGATTTATGGGCATTTTGCTAGAGCACTACAAGGGGCGCTTACCGTTTTGGATCGCGCCAGAACAAGTGCGTATTATGACAATTACTGACGCACAGAGCGACTATGCATATTCAGTGCTTGCACACTTAAAGCATCTGGGTGTACGTGCGACGATTGATACGACCTCAGACAAAATTAATGCCAAAATTAAGCGCGCACAATTGATGCAAATTCCATGGATGTTTGTGCTTGGTGATAAAGAGCGTGAGCAACAAACAGTTACGTTGCGTTTGCTTGACGGTTCGCAGCGGTTTGGTATTGCGCTTGATGCACTGGGAGAATTGGTGCGGGCGGAGCATCAGGCGGAGAGTTTGTAGGAATGATTGATGTCAGAGAAGAACTCACTCGGATTATTCATAAGTATCTGCCCGGATGCAAAATTATGCTTTTCGGATCACGGGCGCGAGGTACGCAGCAGGATGGTGCCGACTATGATATTGCTATTGATGCAGGTAAAAAAATATTATCTGAGGTGATGTACAAAATTACTTCAGATATCGAAGAGAGTAATGTGTATGTGCATGTCGATGTTGTTGATGTACATGGGGTAACTCCAGAGTTTTTAGCTGTTATAGAAAAGGATTGGGTTATATGGAAAAAAAATAACTCACAAGTTCGCTCAAGTGTAAAAAATGCTTTTTACACTTGAGCGAGCAACGCTACTGTATGCGGCTAAGTTGAAAGTGCTATCTCCAGACGAGTATCAGGAAAATGAAGATTTGCTGGCCTATCGGGACTCTGTTATTCAGCGGCTTGAGTATTGTGTTGACGGTTTTTGGAAATGTATGAAGGCGTATTTAGAGATCGTGCAATGATTTGTTGGCTTGGAGACAGGGCCAAAGCCAATCGCTCGAACGGCGGCGTTACACCATCTTATAAGTGAGCAGGAAGCTAAGGGTCTCATTTCTATGATAGAAGAGCGCAATAAAACATCTCATATGTATCATGAAGAAATTGCTGAGCAAATAGCGAATGCTGCACCAAAAGCGCT
>JAUPVI010000109.1 GCA_030917105.1 Candidatus Babelota bacterium | reverse complement strand
AAGCCTGCATCTTGCGTTTGGTTGCGACTTGATCAATACCTTGCGGGCTGAGCATCCTGCTATTTGGACACCGGCGTTTAAGGAAGAAATTTCAGCGCTGGTGCAAAAAGCGGTTATTCTTGAGTCGCAGTATGCCAAGGACGCTTGCCCGCAGGGTATGTTGGGTATCAATGCTGAGCAGTTTTCCAACTATGTGAAGTATATTGCTGACCGCCGCTTAGTGCGTATTGGGCTACTAGAAGTGTATTTACAAGAAAATCCATTTCCATGGATGTCGCAATCAACTGACCTTCAAAAGGAGAAAAACTTCTTTGAGACGCGTGTTACCGAGTATCAATCGGCGGCTTCATTGGACATGGATGGCTTTTAGTTTGATTGAGCCTCTGGCAGGCGCTTTAGTGATGTTTTGGACAAAATAAGCAGTCAAGGTGGTATTTTTGCCAAAAACAGCATGAAAATCGCTCAGAAACCTGTTTTATATTAGTTATGCGTTTTTTGACGGGCTTGTCTATTGGTGTGAACTGGCTGAAATGGATCCAGCCGAAGGCTGGGTGGTGTATGCGGGAAATGAGGAGTTTGTCATGAAGGATGGCCATTTTATTAGTTGGCGCCGTGCGGCGGAGGCTATTGAGCCAGGAGGGTTTTAAAACAGCACTTTAGCGCTACTTTTTGTTTTTCTAGTCAGCGTTTTCTTTCACATAGGATTAATTCTTTGGTGTGCTGAGCTCTTTTATAGAAAGCTTTTTTAAAGGATCCGTATGGAAATCATGTCTAAATTGCTGCTGATTGCCGCCTGTTTTTTTGGTTTTAGTACCGCTGTTAAATCCCATAGTACGGCGACGAAGGCTGTCTTTAGCGGTGCCTTGATTGCAAGCTTAGTTGGTGCTGGCTACTTTGGAAGAAAGGCGTATCGTGCCTATGAAAAATTACAAAAAATCCGCCTCGTGGTACAAAAAAACCCGCGAAGTATTGAATTGAAAGAGGCTCAAGGCAGGGCGACGGCCTCCTTTATTATGTCTCTTGGTGGGACCGGCTTTTCTGCGATTGCAGCTTTTTTTGCTGGTAAAGAAGCAATGAAAGACGATGCGGTGACGCCACCGGTTGTTCCAACGGTCGGCGCTGTTACTCATGGAGATGTAGGAAGCGGTGATAATGATGGTAGCATCGTAGGTACAAATAATACCAGTGGCCCAAATACCATAGAGAACGTTGCTTGTGAGGGAAATAATCAGCCAGCACTTATGCCGCAAATGCCTCAAGAATCTGTTCAGCAGGGAATAGGGAATTCAAAGGATGACCTCTTAGATTTAGACAAGGAATTTGAAGATCTTTATACGACGTACAAAAAACTTGACCCGAGAGGTTGTAAGTCTGACGGTTTAGCAATGATTCGTAGGAAATATGAAGCAGTGAGCCCTCATAAAAAAGTTGCTGCAGAATTGGCCAAAGCTTGCGAAAAAGTGCAAGCAGAGCTGGCAAAAATTCCTGCGTTTACTGCGGAGCGCATTGCGCAAGAAAAAGCTGATAAAGAGGCGGAGGCGCTGCGAGCAGGGAAAAAGCGGTTGGATGATGAAAAACAGGCGCTTGATGATCTTCGTGAAAAGCTACTGAAGTCTTACGAAGAGATGATTCTCACAGAACTAACTGAGAAAGTAACGCGATGGATGGAGGCTAGTTCTCCATTGCCAATTGCTGCGGAGTTGATTCAGTCACTGAGGAATCTGGATCGGCAATGTGACGATTATGGGTTGTCTAAAACGGGTTTTGATAGCGTCTATAATAAAGGGCACAGGCAGCTGACCGGGGTGGTGATTAAAAAGATTCAGGCGATACAAGCTGAGGCAGAGGATGCGCTACAAAGATTTAATTTACTGGGCATAGCTGTGAATATTCGCAAGACGCTTGATACCTTGCGTGCCGAGTACGATCAATTATGCAATTTTGACATGGGGGCAGCTGGTGATGCGGATAAAGTCTGCGCCAAAGTGCTTCTTGATATATTGAGTGACGAGTCGTCTCCTGAGTATGCACTTATAAAGAAATATCAGAATTTCATTGCCAAAGCAAAGGCTCTACGTGCTGCTTATTCGAATTCGAGAATACAGATGATGCCGGGGTGCGGAGTGGATGTTCTGACGCCTGCTGGTGAGGCAGATGTTGAGGTGGCCGTCCTGCGTGAACAAAAAACGCTTATTAACGCTTTGCAGGCAGAGTGCAAAGCGTTGTCTACAGAGCTTGAACCAATGCTTTTACGAGATAAAGATGGGAGCGTCGAAAGAGATAGGCAAAAGTATTCAGGCTGGATGGTCGCACTGAGTCACTTAGCGTCTAGGGCGTATCACATTGTAAATGGCATGGAAGAAGATGCCATCCATCGCGAAACCACAATGAATTTTAAAGCGCTTGCGGCTTAGGTCCCTAATTCGGGGTTTGATAAAGCTGCGGCGCGGAAGTACATAGAGAGCCTTACTTATAATCGCGGCGTTTCTTTTTTTATGAGGCTATTATACCTTTGTAATGACGGAGAAAAAGCACTTGAGCTACTCGAAAGCGTCCCTGGCATCGATGTAAATGTGAAGACGAAAGAGGGCAGAGGCGCCGTTGATATTGTTAATGATAAGCTTTGTTGTGCAAGGGTAAATCAGGAGCTAAAAGAGAAATTTTAGCTGCTATCGCCGCCAAAGCGTAGCCTGTTGCTGTGGCCGATGAAGCGGAATAAAGAGCAATTGATGGCGTAAAAAGCCAGTTTTTGTTACCATACTTATCACGATTCTACTTTTAGTGAGGTTTTATGGATCTATTTGTCTACTTTTCTCCGGCGGTCGTATGGCTCATTAGTGGTTTAGTTTTATTGCTTATTGAGCTTACTACTCCGGGTTTATTCTTTTTTATTTCGTTTGCGTTTGGTTGTTTATTCGGCGCATTGGGTGGTTGGCTTGGGTATTCTTTTGCTGTGCAGGCAATGGTTGCGTTAGTAGTGGCGCTTATCCAATTTAGCGGCATGCGTCGGGCGTTGCGTCGCTATACTAACACGGTACAGACGCCAACGAATACGCAAGCTCTTTTAGGGAAACGAGCGGTGGTGACCACGCTGGTGACTCCTTTTCAACCTGGTACCGTAAAAGTCGGCGGCGAAGTGTGGGCTGCTAGTTCAGAATTTAATTGTAGCGTTGGCACTGTTGTGAGAGTTCTCCGTGTGGAGGGCAACCGCGTGGTGGTTACTTTACATCATACAGAAGGATAATTATGGAACTGATATTTTCTCTCGGACTTGTATTCTTTGGGGTACTTGTTCTTTTCGTATCTACGGTGCTTATTAAATCAACGTACATTGTAAGTCAAGCGGAAGTGGTGCTTATTGAGCGTTTTGGTAAATATCACCAATTGCTGACCTCCGGGATACATTTTATTATCCCGTTTATGGATCAGCCGCGCCGAACGCACTGGACTTTTCTTAAGGATCAACCGGGGAGTCGTACTCTTTATCGTTACATTATGGCGGTTGAACGTATTGACTTGCGTGAAGCAGTGTATGACTTTCCAAAGCAAAATGTTATTACTCGCGATAACGTGACGATGGAGATTAATGCGTTACTTTACTATCAGATTACCGATCCAAAACGCGCTGTGTACGAAGTGTCTGATTTGCCGCAAGCTATTGAAAAGCTGACGCAAACAACGCTGCGTAACGTTATTGGGTCTCTTGATTTGGATGAGACATTGACCTCGCGTGACCAGGTGAACA
>JAUPVI010000108.1:1530-3748 GCA_030917105.1 Candidatus Babelota bacterium | reverse complement strand
AAGAGTACCTTCAACATCAAGGGCATGCGAGCCATCAAGTTCGGCAGCTTGCATAATATTTTCGCCATACGTATCGGTAATTGGAATATAGGTGCCATCATAGTTACCAATCCCAAGTGCTACCGTAATCGCCTGCGCAGTGTCATCTACCACTACTTGATCAAGATAGTAGAATTCGTTCGTAAACGGTTGTAAAAAGAGTTTCTTTACAAACGCGTCGGTATCATTTGCCGCAGTCGCTCGTACAAAGAAACCAGCATCGCCTTGCAAAATTACCGTTGGATGTGAATTGGCTATATATTGCAAGTCACTAATCGGAATCCCCCATTGATCCGTCTGGCGCGTCGATCGGCGCGGAAAGGTTGGTATAGTTTGCGCATAAAAAGCAGCCGGATTATGCTTTTTTACTAAATCAGAAGTGTATACCGAAAGATTTGCATGCGTCGTTGAAATAGATTGGTTAAAATTGTTCGCAATATAATCGATAAAATTGTGCGAGTAGACCTCAATTTGTCCATTCACTCCAAGCACAAATCCCGGCTCATAATCATTCCACTGCGCCCACAATGAGTCATCTATGCGCAGCGCACCTTCATAATTATTAGTAAAATGTGGAATGCTATTATTGTGATTAATAATAACAAGACCACGACGATCACTCACTGGTCGAGTAAGCCAACCTGCAGGATTAGAACTCAAATCACCAGTCGAAAATTCAACACGTTCTGCAAACGAAACATTATCAACAATGCGCATCAGCGCCTTAACGCCAGCACGTTGATTAAAATAAACGCTGGTGCGAAAGTTGGAATTCAATACAATTGCTGGAGCACGCGTCGTACTGGCAACCGTTGGAACAAGCAACGCTCCATAAATATTAAATCCCGCATCAGTAAAGTCATTGCCGTTTGGATCCTGGCCAGCACACAACTGCAAAATCATGCGGCCAGTTCCTCGATTAGATGGATCAAATGAAATTGAACCGTACCCTGGCTGCAGTAACTGTTCAGCAACATCCTGCTCACCATTAACGACAATGTTATCGTTCCATGATTCACCAACACCAGCGTAATTATCCGAAATAAAAGCAAATGAAGATAATTGCCCCCACGTAATCCAAGTATCAAGAGAGAGATTCGTATTCATAGCTGGTGTCACACTAGTATCAACATCATAGCTCCACTTCTCAAAGCAAAGTTGTTGTTGTGGAGCCACAGAAGCGTTACCGTATACGTCAACATGACCCTGCTCCATATAGACTTGCACATGCACACCTTGAGTACTAAGCGGCGCATCGGCTGGAATAACAATAGGACTTCCGTTCTCATCAGTGGTGCTAAACGCAATATGCCCAGGACTTGGTGGCCCAAATCGTAATCGACGCCCTGAAGGCAAGCGAAATACTGTGCTTCCGCGACCACGAAAAGTTACATATAACGGTATTGAAGCACCACCTGAAGAAGAATTTGTTGGATCATGAAATGGAAGAGCGTCAGCACTTTCAAAATTAAGGTCGGCGTACATATTGACAACAATTACTTTACCTTCAGCAGGATTAAAAATTAGCTGCGAAGCGCCGCTGCTCATAGTTGTTGCAGAATCGGTATATGCAGAAATAGTAACCGGCAAATTAGAGTTTGGCGTTGCAGGCGAGCCAATGTTAATCGTGAAAACTTCCGGTGCAATGTGCAGATTACCATTTGAATCTATTACCGGATCAGAGCCGGTAAAGCGAATCTCTACATCCCCCTGAATGGAGACGTTATCGATAATTGTTAATACATCACTACCAGTAACTTCAAAAATTCCCGCTTGCGTAATTGGCGAAACCGGCGTACCATCCGGAAGATTCGGCATAACAATGCTTTCTTCTGCAAACTCAGTATTGAGGTCTGAGATGAAACCGCCACCAATGCCACCAGTCCACGGACCGCTGCCATCAACGCTTCCCCACTGATAGTTTGTTGCGTGCAACACACTACTGCCACACAGGAAAAGAAAAAGTATATAGATAGAATGTTTGCGCATTGGAGCACTCCGGCGTAAAAATTTTACGCCGGAGTGTGTACTAGATCATGCAAAAGAAGCAATAGTTGAGGCTAAACAAACGACTGCTACAATATAAGGCTTCTTACGTAGTAGGCGCAATCAGCAGCCCGCGCCGTGTAACTGAAGTCGTGAGTTCTGCTAAATCGTCAGTGTTTTCCTCTAACCAATT
>JAUPVI010000108.1:0-1520 GCA_030917105.1 Candidatus Babelota bacterium | reverse complement strand
CCAATTTTCAATTGATTGCTTCAAGGATAACAGGTTGTCATCTTTTTGAGCGGCAGCCAAGTCAGTCCGAATGCGTAAGTTGATTTCGTGAGCCGCCAAGAGAGCACTATTTTGTGCTGGTATATTCTTATACCCAGCAAAGCCATTCACCCCCCTTATTACATCTAAGAGCAGGCCGTCCGTCCGATTGGTCGGTATAAAAGGAGCCATGCCGATCTGGCTACTTATTTTCAGCAGATCTTTCACGTATTCCTCGGTCAACGTGCCATCAGCGGGACGCTTAGAAAATATACGATCCCTGACAGCATCCAAAGCTGTCTGCAAATCATCCAGGCTGGCACCCTGGCCCCACGGACGTGTAGCAGCGGCAGTAGTAACAGCAATCCGAGGAGCAAGCTCCGCTGGCTTTTGGACAACTGTCTTGGATATTTCTTGATCAGGGGTCACATCGCTCGGAAGGTCTTTTTTTAGCTTGCGACACAATTCTCTTATTACAATTTCAACGTTATTAATACGATAATCAATTTGTTCATCCGTCATGAGAACGGGCCCTCTTTTCGTCGTCATCCTTAGAGCTCTACTAGAACCTTTCAATTGACGAAGAGCTTGAAGCCTAGAGTGCTCAAGGCTCAGCAGGGACTCAGCCACTGCTACCTTAATACTCACTACATCACCATACCGACTACATCCACGTAAAACCGCATACGCCGAAGCCTCCGCATGCTCTTCGGAAGTAGAACTTGGGTCAAAATCCAAATCCTGAATGCTACTGGTATCCAAAATTCTACTCACATACTCTACGTCATCAAGCGGGTTCTCAGTTTTGGGCTTATACGACACTTCAAACGCTTTCAATTTCTCTTGAAAGTCCTCAACAGTCTCTTGAGTCCGGATCGTTTTTTGAGGCAGTGGTACATCACTGCGAATCGAAACCACCTCAACTGGCCCGGACAAACGCTGCGTTTGGGGTTCAGCAAGTTGGTTACGGAGCTCGAGCTGATCAATCTTCATCTGCTTCATCTCGAGGTCATGCTTGTGGCCTTCTTCGAGCTCGCGTTCTTGCGCCTCAAGAATGTGCCTTTGTTGCTCAAGATGCTTACCACGAGCTTCCTCTGCCCCTTTCAGTTTATGAGCAAGCGCACTTTCCTTGTCCCGCAGATGTTGCTGGTATTTTTCCCTTATTTGTCCTTGTTCGACTATGGCAAGTCTCATTCTATCATTCTGGGCAGCAATCTGCTGAACGATCTCGCTCTGTCGAGCCATCACAGCAGGACGCGACGCTGCATCAGGCAGAGAAGATCCTGTTAATATTTCTTGCTCAGGCCGCACATCGCTCGGAATGCTCCCGACATCAAAAATTCCACTCACATACTCTACGTCAGCAAGCGGGTTTTCAGTTTTGGGCTTATACGACACTTCAAACGCTTTCAATTTCTCTTGAAAGTCCTCAACAGTCTCTTGAGTCCGGATCGTTTTTTGAGGCAGTGGTACATCACTGCGAATCGAAACCACCTCAACTG
>JAUPVI010000107.1 GCA_030917105.1 Candidatus Babelota bacterium | reverse complement strand
ATATTTTTTTTAAGATCGCCCAAGAAGGAAGAGGCTACTTCATACGGCACGTCGGCTTCAAGCAATGCTTCCTCAAGCTGAACGTAAAGCTTATCAAGCTCCTGCTGAGTAACCTTGCCGCTTCCGCGGACCCAGGAAAAAATAGAAGATATCTTGCGTGAAATGAAATCGAACATTTGCCTCGTCGCCCTGCTCCTCGCAATGACGCCTTTCGCTCTTTTTTACGGCAGCTACTTCGCGCTGCTCGTAGTTGCCACACTAGATTTAATCGTGAGCGCTCGCGCAGCGACTACTAAAGTGCTATAAATTTAATGTTTTCTGGAACACGTTGTACCGCAGCAGCCAACCGTAGCGTTTTTAGGACGGCGTTAATAGTTGGTTTATTTAAGTCTGCTTTTTTTCGCTGCTTTATCGCAACTTTGGCGAACGATGCTTTCGCTATCCATAAGCCAGGCCTTTAAAAAAGCTGGCCTTCCAGCTGAAGCTTTTTTTAGGGCTGCCTTGCGGCACCTAAAAGGCAAAAGCTGGTGCCGGGAGACGGAGTCGAACCGACGACACAAGGATTTTCAGTCCTCTGCTCTACCACCTGAGCTATCCCGGCAAAAACGAGGTGGCAATGTAACTATAAACCGCCCAGATGTCAAACGAAAACGAGAGAGGGGTCAAACCACATTGATTTTGTCACAAGAAGGTGATCTATGTGAATTGTGGCTATTGTAATCTCTCGCTCGCCATATAGCATGTCACTCCTTGTCTGTTTTGGGTTCAAAGCAACAGTTTAAGGAGTGACATTTTCATTTTGGTAGAGTTGTGACAATATCACGCTGGTAAGACAATGCATCGACGTATAATTGTGTTTTTTTGCCCTATATGATAGCATTTTCGTGCCGCATTCAATGTATATCCAAGGAGTTTTCTATGAAATTAAAAGTTTTAATGCTTGCTTTTTGTGCCGTTTTTGGCGTGCTTTACTTTGCAAGGTCGTCTGATATCGCGTCGACTATTGAGCCGCCTTTTGTAGCGCAAACTGATGTAAATTTGTCGCTCGGGACATCTCTGTTTTCCGCGAAAATTGCTGGCTCGCTGAGCGGGACTTACTCGCGAAGGATCCTTGAAGGATTAAAGGTCAAGACGCGACCCGACGATGAAGGATACTTGTTTGGTGAAAATGCGGAAGACCAAATTTGCCTTGTAACCTTCAGGGATGAAGATTCTCCTGAGACGATCTTAATTGACACTTATATTTTGCGCGAGAACGCCTATTATAAGCTTAGCACGACTAATCCTATAGTTTTGCGTCCTGCGAGAGAAACGCCTTCGGTTAATCCTACTTTCAGTTTTTCTCGTTTTCCTCTTTCCGATTTTACGGAGGCTGCTATCAAGAAAGAAGCCGATGAGGTGGCCCGTGCGAAAACATGGATGCCCACCGTTGTGTCATGCTTCAACCATTGCAACCCACGTTGCAAACTAACCACTCTTAAGTCATTTGAGAAAAACTTTTCTACAACAGATGAATATGTGGTCACAATGCACTTGAATGACGAATTTATTATCTGGACTCTAGATGGAGAGCAATCGGCCCACTGGCTATGCCATAGGGGCACGTATTATCCGATTTCTATGACTTTGTCACTAGATGGGAAGATGATTCTTTGTACGCCTCCTGAAGAGTATATCCTGAACCCAGGACACACAGAGGTTCGTATACCGCTACGCTTATTGAACGCTTCTTTTGAACGCGAGGGTATAGCTAAGTAGTGATTTTATCACTACTTAGCTATACATGATTTTGTCACTTTTGTGTCGTGCGTGTAACCCAGAGGATAATAGTAGTCGAAATATTCTTGCGCTAGTGTTTTATAGTTAAGTGCTTCATATACCCTTTCGTTATTGTACCAGTGAACATAGGCAGAAAGCCCTTTGCAAGCATCGTCCACTGTTTTGCAAATTCCCTATAGACAGACAGATTCATACTTAGCTGAAGGCCAAAATAACTCAATCCAAATATTGTCAGGCCAGCGTCTTTTGCCATCCCTACTTATAGGGTTGACCCATTCGCTTCGAAAACCTTGTTTTTTTGACTTGGTCAAAAGCCGAGCGGGGTGCCATCATACATAAAAAAGCTTTGCACCAGCGACCTTGGCAGAGAATGCTACAAACCATTACGGATGCAAAATACTTTCAGGCATACTAAGCATGTAGATTACTCATCTTAGAAAAAATGCTGGAGGGACTACCCATGGCACAGCTCGGAGGTATATTTCGCATCTCATTCATTGCTATCTTTGCAGCAATTTCTGTTCTTAATATTGCTGCGCCAAAAAGCAGCTACCTGGAGCCCGAAATAACGCGTATTAAAAAGATAAAAAGCAAGTTATACAAGCTTGCACACGAAACAAACCAAGGAAGTTTGGCCCTTGCGTGTGCTCCCTATGTTTCAACAAAAAAACTCACCGCTGACCCATATCTCGCAATACGATACATACTACAACAAACAGGGCAACTTAAGCATCGCATAGCAGCTCATCAAGATCCAGGCAACCAAGAAGCAATAGACGCCCAAAAAGAATGCAATGATCTCTACCGACTCGTACAATCTTCTGGCCTTATAAACGATGTAGTAGATGACCTTGCATTTAAACTTACTACCACTAGTGGTGAATATATAGTCATGTTACGCAACTACATTGAAGAGCACAGCAAGCATTTCAAGGGTCTCTCATATAAAACAGCCCAGCAACTAGCACGCTATCGCCCTGGCGATGCCAACCAGGCACTGCCCGAAGTTATCGGAGGCATATTTTCCAAGGGGGACCTCACTCACATACGTACAATAGTCGACCAATTAGAAGAAAAAATCCAGCATAACCTTGCCGCATATGAATGGTTGCGACCACATGCCAGACAAAGCCGCCAAACAAACGCAGCTGACACCAATCTTTTAACCGTCGACAATATCATGCTATGGGTTTTGATCGCCTGCAACGAGAATCGCCCGATACGCAGCTCAATTAAATAGACCAAACGAAAACATTGACACCGCTAAACAAATCGTAACAAGCTTTCGGCTCCTCTTCCACCAAGGAGCTCCGCATGCCCCGCTTCCTGCCCATTATATTCGGCATTTTTTTAGCTGCATTGACCTCTCAGAATGCTGCTTTACCAGAACAACTGCCGGATGAGATCAATGATCTTTCTTACAATTGCTACCAGCTTGAATGCTTGTGGTACGCACTCTACGGTGCTGGCAATCCTTTGCTATCGTATGTCGAAACATATAAAACAGCTATCAAAGAATACTCCAAACGTTGCTGTACAATTCCTCAGCGAGCCACACTCGACGCCGCAACAGAGTTAGTTACTGCTCAGCTCCAAGACCAATTCAAACAAGTAAGAGCACGAGCACAAGAACTGCTTGATCAGTATGAGCTCATTCCACTCGAGACAAAAGAGCAAAGCTCGCCCCTAACGATTACTCCTCCCAGTGCCTACAGTGCCGTCCCGCTCCGTAACCTTCCAACAGCCACGCAAGATGCCACGTTAAAACAAGTTTTAACCGCCCTACAACAACTGCAAACGCATCAGCAGGTAACACAGGGAGAACCCCATCCCGGCACACTCAAAGAACAACTTGCCTTGTTTGCTATTGGGATTGCATTTCTCGGAACAATCACCTACTTCGTTAAAAAACGCTTAAGCAAAAACAGTCTCGAGCTCAGAGCAAAGACGGCCACGATGCTGACTGAAATTGAAGCTCCTCATGCGCAGTCTGCTCCATGTGGAATGCAAGCA
>JAUPVI010000106.1 GCA_030917105.1 Candidatus Babelota bacterium | reverse complement strand
GCGGCCAAGCGCCACTGCAAAGGGCCGGTTTTACCTCTTATTCAAGCTCTCTGCCATCAGGTGCAAGCTCTGCCCTGCCCAAAGTTAACAATGGCGTGCCCGTGCAAACGCCGCCCCCAGCCGCGCCAAAATCGTTGAGCGCCAAAGCCGGTGGCCTTGGCAAGGGCAAGAAGACTACGGCTAAGCCTGCCGCACCGCCAAAAGCCCCCGCCCAGCCGGAGGGCATTCATGCTTACAACAGCTACAAAGGTTACAACCCCTCAGCCCTTGCCCCCGGTGAGATGGCAGGTGGCGGGGCCGGCACTGTTACAACCAGAACAGGAAATGTCAAAGGGAGCATGCTTAACTGGTCTAGACGGCGAAGAAGCCAGTAATTGCCTCAAAAATAGATTCAGCGGCAAAGCCTGACGTTACAGAACTATTTACTCAATCAAGAAAAGTGCAAGGTCAGCCACAAAGCCTGTGGTAATATTCTTCATGTTGCGGCTGTAGCCCAGCTGGATAGAGCGCATGGCTACGAACCATGAGGTCGGGAGTTCGAATCTCTCCAGCCGCGATCTTTAGTCGAAAGACTTAAAAACGATTTTGCCACTCCGTAAGGTGTGGCATTTTTGTTTTCATGCTGGTGGAAGACTTCAGAGCCAACAAATTGAGCCTGCACTAGATGCGGTGGCGTTGCCAGAGCAGGCAGTTGTTTTTTGCATCTTCCCTTCATTAAAAAAATCGATATAATGGCTAAATATAGGCTATCGTCAATAATCGATCAGCGGGCTTCCGAAGTAGAAGATGAATACGGCAAAAATAACCAATACTAGCGACGATCCGATTCTGCTTAACATTATCGAACGGATTGTTTCGGCTTATCATCCATCAAGGCTTTACTTGTTTGGCTCGCAGGCAACCGGCAATCAAAACGAAGATAGTGACTATGACGTAGTTATTCTTGTCGACGATAGCGCAAAGTCAGAATTCAAATCACCAACACTTGCCTACAGGTCCCTGAGCGGCATAGAAGCAGCTGTTGATGTATTAGTCTGGACAGAACAAGAATTCCAAAAGCGGCTGCACATTCCAAATAGCTTGCCGTTTAAAGTGATTAACGAAGGTATTTTGCTTCATGCTGCCTGATCCCGTCAAAGTTGAGGATACGCTCAACTGGTTTAGAAAAGCTGAGAAAGACCTGGCTGTAGCTGTTCTGGTTTTGGAGGCCGACTACATTGATGAAAGCCTGTTCCATTGCCAACAAGCAGTTGAAAAATGTCTTAAGGGCTATCTTTTTTGGCACGGGCAACCGTTCAAAAAGACACACGACCTAAATCTGCTAAGCATTGAATGTGCAGCAATAGACATTGATATACAAGCAATACTTATACCAGTCTTACCACTAACGCAGTTCGCTGTAGAGTATCGTTACCCCGGACCAGTAGTTCATCCAAGCAAAACTGAAGCCACTGAATGGTTAGATGCTACGAAGAGTGTATGTGCGGCCATCGCCAATAAGTTACCGTTCCCGACAAATTAATTACTCACGAGCGCATGGCTACGAACCATGAGGTCGGGAGTTCGAATCTCTCCAGCCGCGATCTTTGAGCCACATGGCTTACAAGTAATTTGCCACTCCTATTATGGGGGTGGCATTTTTCTTTCTGTATCCCTCCTGTATCCCTTTGCTGGGAAATACTGGTCAAAGTTGAAGAAACATAAGTAACACCACCGGTAGTGCCCACCTAAAGTTCGGCAGTTTCAATTGCATGTTCAAAAAAAAAAAAAAACCGCGCCGTGAGCGCACAGCTTTGCTGGTGCGAACGGGGTGGCAACAGCGAAGCTGCCTGCTTCAAATGCGGTATCACGCTCAGATGGCAAACGGTGGACATATCGGCAATCGGTAAACCGAAGTGTTCATGTGGTATTACGTTCAACGGCCGTATATTCGGGAAAACTTGGATTTTCATACCACAAAAGTGTTTCGGTATACCGTTCAACGCAAGCACAGCAAGCCTTTGCGCTATTTTTCTGAATTCCTTTATCCTGCTATCACCACTTCCCTAACCTCTTTTCATAACTGCCAGCAATTTTCCGGGGTGGTAATGTCGTAACCTCTTTGAGGTTGCGATGGAATAGCTATCTCTCTTAATTGGCAGCTGTATCTTAATGACTGATACAATAAATGGGGCGAGGTCAAACGCGAACCTTACTCTTCGTTATTTTTTAGACTGGTCAAGAACTTGTGTTCGAACCAGCAACTCAAATTTGACTTTCATTAGAACGAACTCCGTGGCAATGTTTTACGTCAATCTCTGAGTTATGTTCATCATTCATGAGGCACGGTATCAAAAAAGTAACCACTCAGATAAAGAGAATGCTGCTGGCAATTGCATTTTTCGCTGCCATTGCTGGCTGCTGCATTTTTATCCAGCTGCTATTGCCACCTGATTTATCATCGTTAAGTCACTCCGAGAACAAAGGGCTTCACGTCTATACTCACAAGAAACATACAGTTACCTCGGCAGAACGACTGTCTGGTCAAAAAGCGCTCTCTGAATGGGGTGGCAAGTATGTTGATCCAATGCGCCTTGTCGAGCAGATACTCAATAGTAATGTTCTCATAGGCATGAACAAGACGGAAGTCTCTAAGTATATGGGAGACCCGGTCTTCCCTGAATCCGAAAAACTTTGGTTTTATGTTTTCCTAACTGAAGATGGCGAATGGTTTCTCAAAATGGATTTGGACCACGATGTAGTTGCTGGAGCTTATCTAGAGCATCAAGAAATTCGATGAAACTTGCTGTAAATGATGCATGCCAAATGAAGCGTAGCGTATTGCTTTGTTGTCTTAGCTGTTCTACATTGAACGGAGTTTGCTATAAGCGATTCAATTCAGTGCTATGTTGCATTTGTATCCATCCATACAGCTTGGAATTCAGTCCACTTTTTCTTTGGAAACAGTCAGTAGTTACGTTGGTGGAGAATTACTGGTGAAGCCATCAGAAATACGAAAATATTTGATAGAAAAGACAGATGGGCTTGCGCGAGACGCTAATTTCACTGTCGTAAAAATACCCAAAGTGCATTTTTACGATATACCTATCAATAACCAACTAACTGGGGTTATCGTTTTGGAAACCTCGATTAAATATGCAATTGTTTTTTACTCTTTTTGGGTAGGACTTAGAAGCCACGAGATTCAAGAAATCGTCGAAAAATGCAAAAAGCTACCGGTTGGACTCTCCAACAAGTTCTATCCCTCTCCAAACGTTACAGCGGCGGTAAGCTCCGGTCGCTGGACTCCTCCATATGAAAATCTAAATTACAAAGCCTACTCAACAGGTGATATAGATCGCAATCTTCCTGGTGCCTTTGAGCTCGCAAAAGAAACACTTGGCCAAATGATGCAAAAGTTTCCCAGTCTTGAGTCGATCTATGATGCAGTGGGAAAAGACTTAGTTATTTTTGATGGTTTTGTAACACCAATCCTATATTTTCGACTAGGGTATAGAGACGAGGCGATTCAATTCATCAGGACCAACTTCCTCTCATATTCTCATGATGCTATGGCTGAATTCTCACATTACGGCCAAGCAGTCCTAAAAGAATTTTCCGCAGTAGAACAGCAACAGTAAAGAGCTGCTGGGCGTCAAATTTGCATTTGTTGCAACACGTTTCAGTAAGTCGCACAACTACCCTGCACCAAAGATGGTGCAATTCTATCAATAGAAAGAAAACAAAAGGCCCGCAATAAATGCAGGCCTTTCTTAGTTCATTAATTCAACGCTCGACCGCCCTAAAGAGCATTACTAAC
>JAUPVI010000105.1 GCA_030917105.1 Candidatus Babelota bacterium | reverse complement strand
CGACATGCACTCTATTTTGCTCTGCCCATTGCCGCAATCAGCGCGCGAAATTTGGGGACAAGAACAGGCAAAAGAAGAAGAGTATTATGCGTATCTTTTGGAACGTCATAAGCGGACTGAACCGCTGGCCGAAGCTTCGTATGTGCATACACTGCCAGCCGCAAAACCGCTTATGTTTACCTTTCCACAACCAACGCGTATTGAGCGCCAAATGGGGAATGATTTAACGGTAATTTCTCATACTGATCGTAGTTTGCCGTTGATAAGTGTCGCTCTGGTATTTAAAGACTCGGCCTACATAGCTCGTGCTCTTGAAGGAGTTGGAGTTGATGTGATGATGTCATTGCTCCTTGAAGGAAGTAAAGGCCTTGTAAAGCAACAGATTGTTGAGTTTTTCGATTTGAATGGTGCGCAATATGCTTACAACGGTCGTGGCATGAGTTTGCTTGTAGGAACCAACAGTTTTGCCGCAGTTTTTGCACATGGCTTTACCGTGCTCCGTCATCCCGCTTTTACGCAACAAGCTTTTGAAAAGATTCGTGACATCTATATTCATTCTTACCAGCAGAAAAAAGATTCAGCTAAACAGATGGCACTGCGTACATTAAAGCAGCTTCTGTATCCAAAACATCCGTACGGGTGGTCGTTTGACGATGCAATACAGTATCTTCAAAACCTGACGCTTGCCGAAATTAGCCGGTTGCATGAGCATTATATTCGCCCATCACAGGTGGTTCTTTCGGCTGCAGGGGATGTAGACCCAGCGTTTGTGGAGCAATTAGCATTGCAAATGACTGCTGATTGGCCAGCGGGTCACCATGTGGCTCCGGTGTATCCAGAGCAGCAACCGCCGGCAACGTTGCAAGCAGTGGTGCCAATGTTGCGAGATCAGGTTGTATTGGCGTTTGGCCGCACCTCTTCAGTTTCCCTGTATGAGCCTGCACACATTACGTTAGATCTGCTTAGCCACATTTGCTTTAACTCGCTTGGCTCCCGTTTGTTTGAGCTTCGCGAACGCACTGGCCTCTTTTACACTGCATCTGGCGCCTGGGGGGCAGATATTCACCAAGAACATGGGTACGACTATGTGTGTGCTATTGTGAGCCCGGAGAACCTTTCCTTCGCGCAGGCAGCGATTTTGAATATGCTTGCCACCGTCACCAAAGAGGCGTTTTTGGCCGATGAACTTGCAGCTGCTCGCCAGATGTACAGCAAAGAAATGATTGATGCAGCTGCAGATGTGCGTTCACTTGCCTCATTGTTTGCCAACATTGAGATTCTGGGTATCGGGTACGATTACTATGACAAGGCGCTTCGGTACGTATATGACCTTACGCTTGATGAGTTAAATGACTATGCTCGCATTTATATCTCTGCTGATCGCTTTATATCTGTTATTGCTGGTCGGGTTACGCCAAATACGGAGCGGGGCATCGATGAACCGATTGATGAACTTCCGTTTGATACTACGGAAGAAGACTAGGGCTTGGTTCGCAGTAGCCCATACCACCGGATGAACCCATTTATAGGGTTGCAGGAGAGAAGTCGCCAGGCAATAGCAAACACCGCCTTATAGAACGGTTTATGTGTCAGTTGATCGGCGGCAAAAAGGGTGCAGGTATACGGGGCGAAGAGGCAGATGTTATCCGGTCCCAACCAAGGGCGTATCGTGCGCATTGCGTCGTTAAAAAGGTCGACAATTAGCTTGTTTTTTTTGATTGCCATATGGTTGCCTTAAGCCATGTCACAAGATCATGGTAATTCCATTGATCTGCCGACAGATAGGTGACGCACAGAAAGACGCCAAGAGGCAAAGGGCCGCGTTCTTTGATGGCAGTATGGAGCGCTGCCTTGATGCGGCGGCGAATCCGATTTCTATTGACGCTTCCTTTGATGGTCCTGGTCAGTGCAATAATGAACAAACCTTTATCTGACGGCGCTTTGAGGAGCTTTATGCCATTAATGCTGCCGGCTCGGCCCGCCACGGTAAAAGCGGTGGCGATGCGGCCGGAAGAGAGTTTGAACAGGGAAGAAAACTTTGAGGTCATGAGGATTCTTTGGTGAAACGATAAAAGGGAATTGAAATTTCAATTCCCTTTTCGTTATTTGTATAAAGCAGCTTATGCAGACAAACGCTTGCGGCCTTTGCTTCGGCGACGGTTTATGATCTTACGACCATTGCGGGTAGCCATACGCTTACGGAAGCCGTGTTTATTCTTACGTTTACGTTTACTTGGTTTGAATGTCTCTGACATGGAGCGCTCCTTTAATGAAAATTTTATAAGCAAGTCACGTTATTTTATAGGTAAATGCGCCTTAAATCAATCGGAAATTGTGGGGCCCGGGGGAGAAAGCTCGCACCAGTCAAGGATTTGTTGTAGATTTGCACCCTCATTCTGTCTAGGAAAGGGGTTTTGCTAATATTTTCCCTGGAGCTGTTAGCTATGCTGCCGCTGCAGCAACTAGCTGCGGCGCAGGCGGCGTCGGTCCGGGTATCTGAGCCGTTGGTTGAGCAATGGCTTCGCCCGTTTTTGGCGTCGAGGCTTGTACCTCTTTCATGATAGTATCAAGTGTGTTGTTACTGGCTATTGAACTTGCGCTTACGGCGGTTATTTCGGTCGGGTTTATTGAGCTTAGAAAATCAGAAACCGATGCGGGGGTGGCAGTGCTGTTGCCGATTACATCTTTCTTGGTGACGATAGTGACGCTCTTTGCGGGAGTGGCCGCCGATGGCAGTGCTGTTATTGCCAGAGCCGTTACGGCTGAGGCGACTGCAGGAGGAGCTGCTGGTGTAGATTGAGCTGGCGTTTTTGTGACGGTTGTGACCGGGGTCTGGCCCCCATCAGTATCAGCGGTGGCGTCTTCATTTCCGACGCTTACTTCATCTTTTGTTGGTGTCATAAGGGCAGCAACAGCCGGCGCCAAGTAGCGCGGATCTGTTGGATTGGTAACGGGTTCATCATCTTCATCGTCAGGTTTTTGAGCTGGTTTTGGTACGCCGGAGATTTGGATACCAGGTACCGTTGGGCCGGTTTTGGGCTTGGCGATTGGTGCGGCAGTAATTACCGCTATATTTTCATATAAAACACTGGTATTTCCGCTACTGAGAGAGAAATAGGCAATGGTATCATGTGTTGCTGGCTTTGGATTTTTCCAAGAGAAGAGCTCTTTACTATGCGGATCGCCCGTGCCAACGCTGATTTGTGTTTTAGTATAGGTAATCCACATAGATTTAGTGATTGGTTTGGTGGTTAGATTATATTTTCCAGCTATTTCGGTATTTTGCAGCACTGCCGATACGGTATTTTGCCAACCCCCCATTATGACGGTGTACTGCGGTAGCATGCTTGGAATATCGTTAAATCCAACATATATTTCGCCGTTCGGTGCGGTCACGTCAAAGGTTAGTGTTTGCCCATCGCGAATCTTCCATGCGGGATTCCAATTTGGGGCACCTTGTTTTTTGAAGCAATTGTACAGTGTGTTTGCCGGCCAATGGATCCCGGTACTTGGGCTTATTTGCTCGACAGTAATCATTTGGTCATTGCCGGCCAATCCGTAATAGGTAATGCCTTGGTTGCTGGTTATTGTAGGATCGGTCCAATAAAGCAGTATGTTTGTGCCTGGCTTTTCGCCACGCCCAACGCAGATGGTGCCATGGTCGCAGAGTACCCAATACGCATCTATGATATTTGCGTTGCGGATGCGCGCACTATCGCTGTCGATAGATGCGACTACGGTGCCGTTTGATTTGATGAGAGTGCAGGTGTTTTTTTCAGCGCCTATAACTACTTCATACCGTGGGGTACCGGTAGTGCCGGTGTGTAATC
>JAUPVI010000012.1:1867-16367 GCA_030917105.1 Candidatus Babelota bacterium | reverse complement strand
CCCACTAGTCATTTTTAGTCGCTAAAATATGGGGAAGTACCAGTTTATGAACATCGTTCGCACTCGCTTTGCACCAAGCCCAACCGGCTACCTCCACGTCGGAGGCCTCCGCACCGCTCTTTACGCATACCTACTTGCCAAAAAGCATGGTGGCCAGTTCCTCCTCCGCATCGAAGACACCGATCAAACAAGGCTGGTAGAAGGAGCAACTGAAAACATCATTCAAGCTCTTCAGTGGGCCGGCATCGAATTTGACGAAGGTCCAGGCAAAGATGGACCATGCGGCCCTTATGTTCAGTCCGAACGCCTCGATATGTACAAAAATCACGCCCTTGAACTCATAGCAAAAGGCCATGCCTACCACTGCTTCTGTTCCCCAGAACGACTCGATCAAATTCGCGCCACGCAAATAGCCCATAAATTGCCGCCAGCGTACGACAAGCATTGCCGCAACCTAGACGCCGCGGCCGTTGCTCAAAAATTAGCTAGTGAGCCGAAATCAGTCATTCGCATGAAAGTCCCGCTTGAAGGCGAACTTACCTTCTCAGATCTCATTCGTGGACCGGTAACGTTTGGTTACAAAGTTGTTGATGATCAGGTATTAATGAAATCGGACGGCTTTCCAACCTATCACCTAGCCGTAGTAGTCGATGACCATTACATGAAAATTAGCCACGTCATTCGCGGCGAAGAATGGCTTTCTAGTACACCAAAACACCTTCTTTTGTACGAGTACTTTGGCTGGGAAGCACCACAATTTGCCCACCTTCCACTGCTTCTCAATAGCGATCGCAGCAAGTTGAGTAAGCGCCAAGGAGATGTTGCTGTTGAAGACTACAAAAGAAAAGGTTACTTGCCAGAAGCACTCATAAACTTCATCGCCTTTTTAGGTTGGAACCCAGGAGATACGCGCGAGTTCTTTAGCATGGAAGAGTTAATCAAGGAGTTTTCTTTAGCGTGTGTCGGCAAAGCTGGAGCCGTATTTAACCTAGAAAAGCTCGATTGGATTAATGAGCAATACATTCAAAAAATGCCGGCTACCGCACTCGTTCAACGTCTCAAACCATTTGCCGCTGACTACAGCTTTAGCAACTGCAGCGATACATATTTAGCTCAAGCAATAGACCTCTTAAGAGAAAGAACAACACTTCTACCAGAGTTTTTCAGTCGAGGAAGCTACTTCTTCCAGGCACCAGCAAGCTACGATCCAGCAATTGCCGCTAAAGCTTGGAGCCCTGAAGCCGGAGGACACATTAAAAGTATCCTTGCCCTATTAAATAAATTAGCCTCTTTTGATGCCACAACGATAGAAGCAACAATACGAGATTATGCCGCAACCCTTAATGTCGGCATGGGCAAAATCATTCAGCCATTACGCTTTGCTATTTCCGGTGTCGCCCAAGGACCAACGCTGTATCAAATCATTGCCCTACTGGGCAAAGAAGAAACTGACCGTCGCTGCATGAAAGCACTTGAGCTCCTGAAAGCGTAGCCTTCTGACTATAAAATACAAATTCCCTGTACAAAGTTCTGAGATTTCGAACTTTGTACAGGGAATTTTAATTAATAACCACAAAGTACCTTCTATAAAAAAAGTAGCATTTCAAAAGAATAAAACCACAAAAATAAACTGGGCTCTTTTAAAGTACCTTGTAATCTTGTAGTATAAATTCAGGATTGCAAGGTACTTTTGATTAATCAGGGGGTTTTATGTATAAAAATCGGCACATTGAGCAAAAATTGAAACGTCTCAGTGACTACTCCAAGGTTATGCTCATAACAGGAGCCCGCCAAGTAGGAAAAAGTACAATCTTGGAGAATATGTTTCCAGACCTGTTTATGGCTACTTTTGATCCAGAGCTCGACATTTTGTCTGCTCGCAAAGACCCAGAGCTTTTCTTGCAAGAACACCCTGCACCCATCATATTGGACGAAATTCAGTATGTCCCACAACTCCTCAATGTCATAAAACGCGTAGTCGATCGATCTGAAGCTTGCCCTCAATATCTTATGACTGGCTCACAAAACCTAAGCACTCTCCAAAGTGTTGCTGAGAGCCTTGCTGGCCGGGTCACCATCTTGCCTCTTGCTCCAATGACCATTTATGAACAACTAGGCATGACTGAAAAACCAACTTGGCTTGAGCGGTACTTAGCCCATCCGCACGACCTCAAATCATATGTAACCGGCGTGGTACCAAACCTTTCCCCTATACGAACAATATGGCGAGGAGGTATGCCCGGCTATCTCGACCTTCCTGAAGACCTCCTCCAAGATAAATTACAGTCGTATGTCCAAACATATATTCAGCGCGATGTTCGAACGCTCGGATCAGTAAAAGATTTAGAGGATTTTACCGCTTTTTTTGGACTAGTCGCCGCGCTAACTGCACAAGAGATTAATTATGAACAACTAGGCCGCGATCTTGATATGGCCGGCGCAAGTGCTAAAAAATGGATAGCCCTTCTTAAGCAAAGTTACCAATGGAAAGATATCCCTGCCTATAGTGGAAATACTATTAAAAGAGTCTCCAGCAAACCAAAGGGTTACTTTACCGACACTGGCCTGGCATGTCTTTTACAGCGGGTTCCAAGCCCTGAGGCTCTAAGAAGCCATCCTCTGCGCGGAGCCCTTTTTGAAACGCTTATCGTAAATACGATAGATACAATTTTAAGCATGCTACCGTTTAAAGCCCAGCTTTACCATTGGCGTACCGGCGGCGGCGCCGAAGTAGACCTCGTCATTGCCTTTGACAACAAACTGTATCCTATCGAAATCAAAATGCAGACAAACATTAGCAAGTACGACGCCCGCGGCCTTGCAGCCTTTCGCGAAACGTATGCGGGAAAAGGCCCAGAGGTAATGCCAGGGCTTATCATATATGCTGGCACAGACTGCTACCGAATCGAGGAAAATACACTTTTGCTTCCCTGGCATTGCCTAGTTCGCTAGCTCCGCGAGTTATTAAAAGCGATACGTTACCCGCGCCTGACCGCCACTCACCATTTGAGTGCCAAGACTGTCATAGCGCCAATCACCTTTCTGATCTACGCGACGAGTATTAGCATTTGGGCATCCTTGGATATCAGTGTACAGCGCACCCGGAATAAATATGCCAGCGCGCAAGTCAAACTGCAAGCTATCATAGGGACGCCAGCTCACCAGCGCATTGAGCTCGAGTCCTAAGCACTTGCTTGCAAGTGTAGTTGTTGACGAACCAGAAAAATACAATTCATTTTGCTGAATATACGCGTACAGCGAATCTTCTTTACCATGTCCACTGCCGTCAGTTGCACTGTTGCGTGCAAATGAACGTGGCTGATTAATATTCCATTTATGTGGAGGTGAAACTTCCCAGAAGCAAATCGCGTTACCTTCAACCATTACTGTACCACTTGCTAACGGATACCACTGCGAACCCACACCAACATACTGTAAATTTTCCAACGTTTTGTAGTCGTTATGAGCAAAGAGGTCATTGTCCGACATTTCCATTGGACGCGGCAAGTAGCGTGGATAGAACATTACAAAAGAAGTCACATAGCGCCCAACATAATTTGAGTCACGAAGCGGCATAAAATGACTTGAATCCTTATCTCTTTCTGCTGACGCTTGGAACGGATATGCATCACCACCAACGTACCCCATTGCTGCAGAAAAATTCATGCGGGACTCTGGTAACGTGTAGCGAACATCAAGCAATCCCATAACACCAAGATTTGTAACCGTGTACTCAGGGCGGAAGCGACGCTGAGCACCAAACGGCAAGTTTGCGTTAAAGAGAATGCCGTTCGGCGCCGTATTTACAACGTTAAACACGGTATCATAATAATCAACACCAGTCTTAAAGAGGTACTGACTATACAAAGAGCCATTCACAAATGTTCCGTGATCAGGAGCTTGCTTCTGACTCACATACAACTTACCAGCAGTAAAATCATCCGTACTGTGAAGCGGTGCGGCACAACGGATTTTGCCGCCTTGCTCTGCCATTACGCGATTCGCATTAATATGCTGCATTTCATCGGACACATAATACGCACGATACGGCAAGTATTCCGTAGTAGCATCAAGGCCAGCAACCGTTGCAGCCGCATCGGTGCTATGATCAGAGCTACCATTCAACGACGCACCAAGAAATATATGACTATGATACTTGACTGGTTGGCCAATTTGCTGATCAAGCCGGCCAGCGACAGTACTTTGTTGCGGCTCGCCCGCATCACCACCGGTACCATAGAGTGTTGCTGTCTGAGTATAATACGCATCATCAACAATAAGATGGTTACGATCTATAGGAAACATATGCTGCTTGCCGTATTGAAACGCAGTTTCACAGTTTATACTCCAATTGCCGTAGCTATATTCAGTCATAACGCCGAAAGTTCCTTGTCGCAATGCAGAGTCTGCATCAAACTCAACCTTCAATTCTGGCGCATTTAAAAACACTGCGTATGGCTCTACATACAACGCATGCTGCTCATCATCAAAGTTAAACGTACACCCAAGTCGCGCAGCAAAAATATCGGTATCGGCACTTATGCCTCGCTCAATATTTCGCGGATCAAGAGACAAATCACGATCAAGGCGCTTTGCGTTTACTTCTTCACGATTGTAAAGAGGGCCACTAGAACGCTCCTGCCATTTTGAATAATAAAACTCAAAGACCGCGTTATCGCTAATACCTGCCGTAATCAAGAGGCCATTTGGTTTTTGCGGTGCATTACCAATGTCGCCTTTTCGCTCAAAACCACGATACTCATCGCCGCCTTCAAAATAATCACCCAAACTAATACCACGGCCTACGATAAACGGGAAAGTACCAACCTGGATAGAAAGCGGATAGTTTATTGTATCGAGAAACGCGTCGAAATTAATTCTTAACCAGCCTTCTTCTAGAAAAACCAGTGGCACAATACCCCTGTGTGAGTGTTCCCCGATTTCTGCTTTTTTTAAAAAGTTAGTTGCATGAAAGTAAACTTTTTCAGAAAGAATTGGAGTATAGATATAAGGGTCAGCCCACAAGGAGAACGCAGTCAATCGCATACCCATTTGAGCTGCTGGCTTACCATAAGTACGCACCCCGTACTGAGAGTTAAAATCTAGATTAAGCTTGCTCCGAGTGAAGGCATAAATATCGTTAAAATCATTACGCAATGTTAACGGTCGATCAAAAAGTTGCCCCTCTTGACGCACACGGCCACTCAAAGCAAAATCCACATCTTCTCGATACAGCCCTATAGCATTGTCCGTAACCTCTGTTTGCGACATCGCTAAACGTGTAGTCATTAAATCGGTACAAAGCACTGGAAAATGCTGCTCTGCAGATGCACCAAAGTTATTTGAGTACCAAAGAGACGACTGCCTATTGTGCATCAACGAAACCTCAGGATCTCGTGCTAAAATGTGCCCGATCAAGCTCACCATAAGTGCTAAACAAAAAATATACGTACGATTCATTACTCTCTCCTTAGAACAAATAGGTCAGACGAACCATGCCGCCAAACGGCATTTTTCGGCCCAAGCTGTCAAGATGCACATCACCATTAGCATCAACACGAACACCGTACTCATTGGGCGTTCCATCAATATCTTCATATAATTTTCCAGGAACAAACGTTGCAAACAAAGCCCGCACTTCAACACTTGGCACCGGTGTCCACGTAACCACAGTATTAAATTCGAGACCCAACTGTTTGCTTGCGCGTCGGGTCGTTTGATACCCCGTAAAATGCAAATCTGATTGTAGCTTCTGCCATATGCCATTAAGAGAGGCATCACCAAAATCTCGTGTGGCTGACTTGTCCCAGGTATACGGCGCAACATCTTGCCAGAAATAAAGCAGGTTGCTTTCAATTAATAACTTATTACGATCTTGACATGGCCGGAGAGCTGAGCCAAAGCCAAAGTATTGTAAATTAGATGAGTCTTCAAAGTTGTTTGGTGCATACAATAGCGTATCTGAATACGTGCTCGGCCGCGCAATTCGGCGAGCTGCTAGCACAGCGTACGACTTAACAATTTGCCCTTGATAATTTCCGTCACGTAATGGCACAAATCCGCTATAGCGCTTGTCTTCTTCTTTATCAAACGGATACTCGGCGCCACTGATATACCCAACAGCAGCAGAGAGCATCCACTTTTTTGATGGCGCTGTATAAGAAATATCCAACACTCCCATTACGCCAGCAAAATCAAGCGTGTATTTATCACGAAATCTCTTGCCACCACCGAAAGGAATGTTCGCATTAAAAAGCGCACCATTCGGTCCCAAGCCGGAAAACCTAAAAAGATTGTCGTAATAATCAATACCAGTAACGATCTGATACGGACTATAAAGCGAGTCGTGGGAAGTTATATCAGAGGTAAATTTCGAGCTCTTGTAAATGTCACCGGCATTCAGAGCATGGGTAGTGTCAACTTCATTCGGATGTTCGGGCGCGCCACGACGCACAAAGCTTCCTTGCTGCGAAAGCATACGCTCTGCGTTTACATGCGCATTCTCATCGGAAACATAATAAGCGCGATAGGGCAAAAACTGGGCTGAATCCAGAGCAGTGCCGGTCGTCATACCGAGCAAGATATGGCTATGATATTTCGCTGGAACGCCAGAGGTCGCATCCAGCCGACCAGCAATTGCCGATCCTGATTGCGGAACTCCCGCATCATCGCCGACACCATAGACCGTTGCCGTCTGCGTATAGTACGCATCGTCATACACAACATGATTTCGGTCAATTGGATGCATTATTTGCCGTCCAAACTGAAGCCCAAACTCACCATTTACTTTCCATCCATCGCATCCCCAGTCAAGCATGCAACCAACAGTGCCAAGTTTCGCGCTTGAATCACCTTCAAATTCTACCTTGAGCTCCGGCGCATTCACATACACTAAATATGGTTCGGCATACAAAGAAAATCCATCACCAGCAGCATTGTTTCTTACTATACCGCGCAGTGAAAACAAATTGCGGTCAGCATTTGTCCCACGCTGAATAGAACGAGGATCACGGGCATTTTCATCACGATCAAGACGGCGAACCGCCAATTCTTTACGTGTGTGGTCCGGCCCTTGTGACTGTTTCTTCCATTGAGAATAGTAAAACTCAAGAGCCAAGGACTTACAATCACCAAGCGTAAGTGTTAACCCCGGAGAAAGGTTCGTATTGTTACCAAGATTGCCTTCTTCAAACCATCCCAAGTAATCAACACCGCCACCAAAGTAATCACCAAGAGCGATGCCACGGCCGATGGCCTGAGCAAAATAACCAATTTTCAACTCAGTAGGCACTAGAATCGGCATAAGTTTTTGAAGCTTTACCGCAACATACCCTTCTTCAAGAAAGGCCAGTGGGACAATTGATTCGTGTCCATGATCAGAGATATCAACTTTTCTGATATAGTTACCAGAATTGAAAGCTACTGGTTCTATGATTGGCGGCGTATACGCTTTATCGTTGTCATATACTTTAAATGCTGTAAGGCGAAGACGCGTGTTAATCACATTTTCGCCGTAGGTTTTTTTTCCAAAAAATCCGTCTATATCAAAATTAAACCTTGCACGCTGAAACGTATACCGATCAAAATAATCAGATCGAAGCACAAGCGGCGAAAAAAAACTAAATGTTTCCTGACGAATACGACCCCCGAGCTTTACTTCCACGTCTTTTTTGCTCAAAAAAAGAGTGCTCGAGTCCTTTATCTTTTCCACAGCTTCCTGAAAAAGAGTCGTATCTACGGCATACAACGCCTGCGATGCGCAGACTACATACGCACACCAAAACGCTACCGACACTACCCTGCGTTGCATTACTTTCCTTTTTTCAACATAGTCAAACAGACGAGGCATGCTAATAAAATAAAATTTCGACACTCAATGGTTTAATAAAGAAAAACTCTTAGCAACTAACAAAATTGCATAAATGCGCTCGCTAATATAAGCAAAAACTCATACATAGATATGCCTGAAGGCCTTATGCTCAGACATTTATCGCACTAAGCACACACTTTTAACGAAAACTACGCAAAACCAGAGAAACACCAGCGTGGGCAAACAATTGACACATCAAGTGAATATAAGAAATCCTGTGCAACAAAATTTCCCCTGAAAGGATTCATATGACAGCAGCATTCAAGAAAATATTGTTTCTTGGCATTTTGGCTCAGTGCGGTATCTACTCACTCCATGCCATGATCCCCTGGACGATAGCATCCGACCATCGAAGCGCAACAGCCACAGTTGGGCCCATAACGTACACCTATAACCTAGCCACCGTTCTCGATCCCAACACATTCACGGGCCCCCTAAAGTCCGCAAATGCCGCAACGAACGTGGAGTGGGTATACAACATTTATTCATACCAACAATCCTCCCTAGGATGGGGGGAGTGGCATTGGAAAAATGGCTCTCAAACGTGGACATTCGAAATAGCAACCAAGCAATGGGTTGCTGATGGCGGGAGACAGGTCTGGAGCCACACCGATAGCGATACATGGCGTCATGATGCAAGTCAAGATACATGGAAATTCCGCTTTGCGTTCTACCCACCATGGGAACACAATATCACTGATATAGCAAATGATGATACCGTATTCACGGAAAGCTGGGAGCATAACTCCTTCTCTGGCGAATGGACTAATAGAACGCGTAATCTAACGTGGACTTTTGATCATTCAACGCACACCTGGACCCGCACTAGCTCAGCAGAAACATGGACGGTAAATTCTCTTGAAGAAACGGTTACCTGCACTAGCAGTGGAATACCGCAAAACCGCTGGAAGATTGTTAACAATAATATATGGATTGAACAAGTCAGTGGTATTCGCTGGCAATATCTTACGCCAGACGTACCATATTCCCCTGGCAACCCCACTTCGGGAACATGGAAAAATCTCACAACTATGGAAGTCTGGTCGTATGATACGGGCACTCATTTCTGGATCAAAGAAGGAACATCAACTACGACCTATTTTCCACCTCTCACACCACCGCTCATAGCACTACAAATACAAACAATTTATGACGTGTCCTATGACGTTCAAAACACTGTAGCAACGGCTCCAACACCACCAAGCGGCGATTACACATGGACCGATGGACTAAATACACTCCATAGTGCAACGACTGATTTCCAGATGATACTAGGCGGAAGCGGAATCTCGCTAGGCCGAGGATTTCGGTATGGATTTGATAGCTCGTACGCCTTTCAATCCAGCATAGGAGAAAGATGGTTTGGCCCATTTTCTTCTTTAGAAGGAGAAACATTTACAAACCAAAGTACCAACTTAGTAACCGCTGACACAATAACGTATCAAGCGGGCACTGATAAATTTTGGAGAAATGAAACAAATGGTACCCATGTATGGCAATACCATGTCAAAGATGATACATGGATCAACGCAAGATCTGGGCAAAGAATGACATTTGATTATGCTAGCCTACAATGGTCTGCAGAAAACGGCAGCCGCTGGGAATATCTGTATACAGGAGTAAATTGGGCATGGCGCAATCATACTACGAACGAAGACTGGGTATATACTGAAGTTCCACTCGGACAGATTAGCTATATTAAATGCTGGAAAAATTTGAGCACGGGGATTAATTGGGCCCCAAACATTATAGGCACAACCCCAGTAATCACCAACCGCACAACTTCAGTTGCCTATGCCTACAACACAATGACACATTTGTGGCATCCGTACCTAAACCCTGCCGGTCCAGGACTCGATCTTTTCCCTCTCCATCCATCAACAATGATCGGCTATATAGGTTTCAAACAACACTTAGCTATTACTGAAACAACCTCAACCTCTCCTTACGGGAGTTCGTTCGGACTCTTGCAGCGCGTATCAGCAAATAAAGAGGTCTTTAATGACCTGCAATCTACATTCAACACCTTAATGGATAGTTATAGAGGACTGGCACGCTACAACAACCTACTGCCTTTCAAGGAAAGCGTCATAAGTTTTTATGGTACAAACTTATGGTTGTACTACGAGTTTCAAAGCCTCTATATCGGGTTTTTAAACGGGTCGTTCACTCCAGATAATACGGCAGATTTTCCTGTGTGGCTACCAACACGCGGTTTTTGCAAAACAGTAGGCAGTGCAGCCTACAAGATTCAGGCATACGCCCCAATGACCATGTTAGACACAACCCCAATATCTGTTGGATTAGCCGCTGACCCTTTTTCCGGAGGAGGCGCAATCTATGCCCTGAAGCTTGGCAATGTAACAACTGAACTAGATGTACCACCATACTCCATAACCACTTATCGGGCCCAGGTGTATAAAGGCAATGAAATCCTTACTGATCAGCAAATTTTCTATCCGCCAGACGACGGGACCTATCTATGGCTTACCTACAACAATGGCCATGTCATGGTAGGTAGCGGTGACCCTGTCACCGCTACAGATATTAAAACACTGTTTGACTACACCATAGAGGACGGAGACACCCCCTCTACCATACAATACCTCACCTTCAGCCGCCGTGACCCTGGTACGCCGCTTACCATCCAAGCCACGCCCTATATCCCAGACTATTTTGTAGTACAATCAGGAGCCGCTGATATGTTCAACCAATGTCAGGATTGTCTACGCATAGCTCCACTCGAAGAAATATGGGACGAGGCTAAAGAAAAATTAATCGCTTTAGCTACTACTGATTCTTCCTATGCAGCAAAAGCACGAAGGGCTCAGGAGGTCATCGACGCTATCCTCGGAACATACACCGTTACTAAACCTTCGACTGAAGCCACATCGCTTGGATCAAGTCTTCAAAGCCAAAACTCGCAGTATTACTATAACTACGTATATCGTTCATATGGCCACTCTCAAGGCGCAATGGGACAATATCTCACTTACAATAGACTCACCACAGGGTTAGAGGAGTCCTTCACCCCACTCCTCACCGCGGATCCTTCTTCTCTTACTCTCATAGAAGAACAGACCCTTATTGATAACGTAAGATCTGCTGCCAGCGACATCATAGAACAGATGGGCGCAAATATTGCAAACCTTACTTACAGCGCAAACCAGCTGACCACTTTTGAAGAAAATGCTGATTTAGAAACCTTTACCAACTTCTTCAACGAGGAAACAGCTCTCCTGAATGATCTTGCAGCGCTGCTTGAGCTTATGGATCCTTTCGTCCTTGATCGATTCTTGCAACAAGTCGCCCTTTACACCAATAATGATACGCCATCTCAAGCAAGCGTTAATGAAAATAACGCACGCCGTGCTGCAGAGCGCGTGACAGCAATTAACCTCCTAGCAGAACGCATAGCAAACGGGCAGTCTACTTTGTTCTCCACCTTAACGGCTGCCTGCATCATTTTGTGCATCAACAATAATTTTGACACTATCAGAGTTCAATTGGACAGCTATCTAACCGCCAATGGATATCTTAATGCACACCTTTTTAACTCCCCCCCACTTTCACAGGCTGCGGCTACTCACTTGTTGACAACCATACTAGATGTGATGGAGCCACAAATCGACCTGGACGGCTCTATTTTTTATTCAACCTTTGCGGGAACCAAACAAGCGACAGCAGATCCTGCAAGTTCGGTATATATGCAAGCAACCATAACAACAACCTCCCCATCCTTTACTGCTGCAGTAGCTAGCGGGAACGCAAATTATCTTAAAAATACATCTATTCTAACGACATCAGACGAGCATGTGCGCAATGTCGTACGCGAAGTAACAACACCAGCTGGAATAACAAAAAATGAAACATACTCTCGAATTTACATAAAAGACGCAAATGTTGCACTTGGAAATGGCAACTATACACAAGCATCAAACAACTCATTGTCTGTTTTTGGCGCGACAGAGCTTACTCCAGATGGGGACTTACTCATAATACTCAATAGCGACATAACTGTTAATGGAGTAAACTTTTTACGGCCATCTCCCGACTTCGGCTCAGATCCAGCAGCCACTGTGCGCTGTATACCTGCAACCCCAGCAGGGCAAGTTGGCAAAAATACGATCATTTTTCATGCGGATACAGAGCGAACCATCACCATAGCCTCCGGCTCAACTTTTGACCTTACTGCTTTTGGCCAAAGAGCAGCGGCTCATAGCCAAAAAATAATTTTTAGCGGAAAAGTAAAACTCGTGCTTGAGCCAAACACTCGCTTGCGTTTTCCATACACAACTCCAGACGAACTAGATACGGCCCTCGAATTAGCATTTCAAGATGATGCTCAGCTCATATTTCAAGGACTTGATAATTACGACCGCGCTCGATGGACAGATTCTTCAACCGGCTCTGACCTTATTCGTACCAAAATACTTGGTGTAGGGAAAATAAGCTTTTCCGACAATGCATCCGCAAAACTTATGCGATCCGCCCTTGTCAGCGTTGAAGCTGATTACAACTCAAATATTACTGATGTTACAGTTGAACTCAACAACCAAAGCTCTTGGTATATCGGCGATACGAATACCACGGGGGGCGGGCTCCAAATTGGAAACATTATTAATGGCGGCTCAGACAATCTCGGCAATGCGGCAAACTATCCTAACAACACAAATAACCCTCTCTACGGAGATTCTGAAACTCCATTCATTCCAAACCCCACCGCCATAAATTTCACACTCACCTTAAATGATGGTGGCACACTATTTAATATCGGAAGAGAAGGCTTCTTGGGCTTCGGTGTCGGAACTGTTAATAAAGATGGCAACATCAATGGCACGTTACCAAATGCCACAACCGATCCAGATGCCGATGATAACCAATTCTACGCCTGGAATGTGCAGAGCTTATTCAACGTTGGTAATATTACACTCAACCTCCTAAATGGAACTTTCTCTCACCACATGGTTGCTGATGGCACTGACACTAATGGTTCCCTGTTGGCTTTTGGGCCACAGATGCCACGAGCCAATTACAAAATTTTAGTAAATAAAACAAAAAACGATATCGTCCTTTGCGGCGGAAATGTTCTTTTTATGCGTGCAGGCACTGTACCAGAGAATGGCGCCGGTGAAGCAACTCCGCGGGTCATTTCAATTTGGAGCACTGTGACCCCCCTTGTGGGCGGCTCTACCGACAGCGGCAAGTATTCAATGCTCGCTCCGGCAGCCCTCTTTATGCTGCGAAATCAAACAAACGTAGCACTTCCTGGCGCCTTGACGTACGGGCGAGCCACAATATCATTAGGGTCAAATATCTATCAATTTACAGGGCCAGTTGATGAAGCATATCTTGCGCTGACTTTTCAGGACTTTGCACATAACAGTCGTTATGTAGTTGCGTATACCACAAATCTTCAAAATGCTATTGCATTTGTTGATACAAGTGGCGCTATCAGAGCTTACGCCCTTAACAAGCGATGGGTTAGCAACCGGCGTGGCCAAACAATTAGCGGTGGCACAAGCGTGTCACAAGGCTACTTACGCGCAATAACAACAGCTTCAACACCGAAGAAATTTGTGCAGTAGATCACGACAACAATTATTACTTAAGAGATAGAAGCCCCGTATCTCCAATCTTGACCATCTCCTCTTGAGTCAACCGCTCAAGAATGGCTGCAAATCTCTTGCCACTCGCCGTTCTACCGATGTCCACCTGCACGTATGCTGCAAGCTCCTCGTACTGCAAAGCGGAATATTGGACTAAAATACGGATGATAGCGCCGCGAATCTGGCGATCAGATCCTTCAAATTTTGATTGTGCAACATGATGCTTACTTTGGCGACTCGGATTTTTATGCGTTTTTTTAAGCATTACTCCGTAATCCATCAAGGCATAGTACCATTGCCGTGGATCTTCTCCCTCAACAGCTTGTGCGATAGGCGGCATTAGTTGCTTATCGTTGATCCCTTCTTTGTCAGGAAAAAAAAAGTGAATGAAGACCGCACGAATATTTGTCTCAATAAAAACAGTAGGTGTCTTATATGCAAACGCGGCTATCGAACATGCCGTTGCGTATCCTATCCCCGGCAATTGCTCTAGATGCTCTGTTTTTTCCGGCACCACTCCACCGTGTTTTGCTACAATTTCTTGGGCCGCCATGTGCAAAAATTTTGCTCGACGGTTGTATCCCAAACCTTGCCAAACAATAAGCACGGCAGCCAGCGGGGCCGAAGCCAGCGTCTCTATTGTAGGAAAGAGCGCGATAAACTGGAGAAATTTCGGCTCGACACGATACGTCTGCGTCTGCTGCAACATGACTTCCGAAACCAGCACATAATAAGGATTCTCCACATCACGCCACGGGAAGGGCCGTTTGGATTGAGCATAGTAGGCGTGAATTGCGACCTTAAAATTTTTCACTGTTCACCTCATCATCTGCAAAGTGGTAACCCGGAAAAGACCACCAGGCATCCTCCTGGTAGGAGAGGATAAACTCCTCCCGGCGTGCTGGCGCCAACCGACTTGGCTCCCCGAGTTTACGAGGTGAAACCCCTGGCTCACGGTATGCGCGAGAAAAGAGTAAAGCTACATCCGACGGCAGCTGTACCCAGAATGAGCGGTAGCTTA
>JAUPVI010000012.1:0-1857 GCA_030917105.1 Candidatus Babelota bacterium | reverse complement strand
AGGACATGCGGTGAACGCTGATAGCAAGCGCAAAGAGCGCATGAAAAACATAAAAAAAGTAGTAAAATTATCATCATTTTCCCCTTCAATCGCCGATATGTGGGGCGGCCTGCAAGTATAACCGGCTCCGCGGCGCTCAGGCAAGGCCGGGATAGACAAGGCAAAAAACTCCACTAGGTACCCTATGATTTTTTCGCTATACTACTTGCCTGTAATTTAAAAACCCTAATTCCTAGGACCTTTGATGAACGGTATCATCCTTCTCTACTACAAATACGTAGCCATCGAACACCCCGACCAGGTTATGAAATGGATTCGCCCTCTCTGTGAACGCTTAAACCTCAAAGGGCGCATTCTTATCGGCACAGAAGGCATTAACGGCACGGTCGGAGGCAGCGTTGATGAGATCGAGCAGTTTAAAAAAGAATTCCTAGCCAACCCTCTTTTCGCTGGAACCGACCTCAAAGAAAGCGCTGGTTCTGCAGAGCACTTTCCCCGATTGATGGTAAAAGTAAAAAAAGAAATAGTGGCTCTTGGCATTGATCCAGAAGCCTTAACCGTTAAAGATACAGGCGTCCATCTTTCGCCAGACGAAGTTCATGAGCTCATTAAGACCAATAAAGAACTTGTTATTCTTGATACCCGTAATGACTATGAGTCGCGTATTGGTAGGTTTACCAATGCCATAACTCCAGATCTCAAGACATTCAGAGATTTTCCTGCATACATCGAAGACAATCTTGAAACCTTCAAAGACAAAGAAGTTCTCATGTATTGCACCGGCGGGATCCGCTGTGAAAGAGCTACAGCAGTACTAAATGTTAAGAAGGTAGCCAAAAAAGTTTATCAAATAAATGGCGGCATATGCCGCTACGTCGAAAAGTACCCAGACGGGTTTTTTCGCGGTAAAAACTACGTATTTGATGATCGAATTGCGCTCACAGTAAATAATGACATCCTCACCAATTGCGACGTTTGCCAAAAACCGGCAGATACGTACACCAATTGCATAAACACCCTCTGCAACAAGCAATTTATTGCATGCGTGGCCTGTCGTGAAACCCATGACTATACTTGCTCACAAAATTGCCTTGACGGTATTTTACGCGGTGTCGCAAAACCTCGTAAAAATAAAGTTGGAGTTATTGCTTCCCTCTAAAACCACATAAATATTGTTTTTACCCTGAGCATGTCTATATCTTTTTAACAAAAGTAACTTACGATTTTTGTTAGAAAGGTCCGCATGCTCATTTTTTTGCTTTGTACGTTTTTACTTACCAACAACACGATTATAAACGGTTTTGGCTATTCGCAACGCAGACCAGTAGCGCAACAAACGGTCGCTGCTCCCGCTCAACCAGCAGCCCCAGTAACGCCAACTTTTACGCAACTGCAAGCGGAGTTCGAAGAACAAACAAGCGGACCATCAGAAATGGGAAACACCGTCCTCAAAGGCCTTGCCTCTTTCTACGCAAATATAACTCAACTATTGGCGCAACAACGCAGCGCTGATTGGAAAGGCTATTTTTCTAGCAGTGCCGGCGCAAACGCTCTTGGCAGCCTCTCAAGCCGCGTACAAGAAGCAAACGCGCTTATAAGCGCACTTTCGACGCAAAAACCTACTACCGCCTCGGGAACAATTACCCCACTCGACACCGTTGAGCAAAGACAACGAAAGAGCAAGGCAATTGAAAAATATTCTTCTGCTACTCGAGATTTTTCCAACATTGCGCAAGAAATCGGTATCCAAGGACAGCTGCCACTGGTCACACCAGCCACACCGCCAGCAAATAGCACTACAACAACAGGACAATCCCAGCAGGCCGCTGCAACAAAAATGGCCCTGTCGGCTGCACC
>JAUPVI010000104.1 GCA_030917105.1 Candidatus Babelota bacterium | reverse complement strand
AAAACTTTGTTCCATTCGCTGCATCAGCCGTTTCGGCTTCGGTGGGCGCCGTAGTCAGTGGCATATGTATTAAAAAAATCTTTTGGGGCCTTCGTCAGGAAGTACAGGGCTTACGTCAAAAATTGGCTGAAGACAAGAATAATCTTGAACTCCAGGCTACATATAAGCGGGCAGTTCGCCGCCTTATTCTATGTGGTATAAAGTTGGCCGGAGCTCTTGGGCTTACCTACCTTGGGGTAAGGGGTCTTCGTACGAACATCCCGAAAAACGAACTTTTGCGTAATAAAGACAGCATTTCTCGCCAAGCAGTTGATGGGAATGCCGCTTTGACGGAAGCATGGACCACTGGTGCTGCGGGGAATGATTCGGTGTTGCGTGATATTCTTGCTGAATACCACCAAAAACTAGGTGAAAAAACCAATTCCGAAGCTGAAAAACGAGCAAAAGCGGCTGCTGCTGCCGATAAGCGTGCTAATCCTCGCGCTGGAGCAAAGGTGCCAGCAAAGCCTGTCGAGGCAGCGTCCATGGCAGCCCCGCATATCGAGCGGCAGTTGAAAGAGGAATATAATCAAAAAATTATTCAACATTTGATTGCTAAAGGTGATTCTCGAGTGAAAGGCTCGCCCCAAGCCCAAAAACTTGCAATAGTGGAGAGAGAACAAAAGCTCTATGACCAAGTGTATAAAAAGCATTATTCATTTTGGGAATGGATGAAAAAGAGTTTGTGGAGTGGCGAGTTGCCAGAAAAAGAAATTGTCGCGGATGGTACGGAGTACACATTACCGCGTGATGCTGCGGCGTTGTTAGCTGAGTAGCACGGTAAAAAGATATGCATGAAAGGAATACGAGTGAAAAGAATAGGGATGAGATCTCTTCATAAAATGTTACTTGTGGCTTCGGTCTGCACAATTGGCAATGTCTGTGTTGTTGCCAGTCTTAACGATACTAATTCAGAAATCAACAATACGCTACCAACAATTGCCATTCTCGGCGGGCTTGCAGCTGCGGGCTTGTTTGGATACAAAGCCTATCGACTGTCTTGTCGGATTGCTAAGTTGCGCGAACGAGTAGTAAAGTATCCAAACAATGTTGAATTACAGGAAAAACTTGAACGTGTAAGTAGGTTGTATAATACGCGCCTGATGTTTGTTGGTGGATCGTTAGGGCTAGCTGCTTTTGGTGGTCTTTCATACAAGCGTAAGCCGAAATCGACAGAACCAAGTCAAAACAATATAGTTTTGGCTCCAGATGTGCAGACAGGATCTGAGCAGTCGGTTTCTGACGTGGGTGAACCAAAGCCTAAGGGACCGGCAATAACAGAACCTGATGTTTCGCTAGCTGCAGTAAATCTTCAGGGAGATGCGCAGCAGCAGGCTATTGCGGGTGAGGGCTTAACTCAGGCTCGTGCTACGGCAGAAGAGATTCTTTCAGAAGATGAATACCGGGCGGCTCTTTCAAAAATTGCTGGTCAGACGGATTTTAATGAAGCGGCAGCAGCGGCTGAAAACCTGCTATCTTTTAATATTTCTTTTGCCAAGGTCTTAGTCGATGTTATGCGAAAGATTGGTCGCCTTTGGACAACTGAATTCATGAAGCTGTACGATTTTTTTGCCAGACAAAAGAGATTAACATTCCCTGATTCTTTAAATAATTATAGGCGCTATATTTCTTATGATTATTATGGAGTCCAAAGTGATGATTCTAGTGTCGTTTGTCACTTCATAAAAGATTTATCCAAAGATGATCTTAACGTACTGAGGCTTGGATTAATCATAAATCATATAGTAGAAGAGATTAATAATGCTGAATACGCCGAAGATTCTGAGAGTGTCAAGAATCTTTCACACTTCATTGCGTTTGCGGAGGCAGCTTTAGATGGCGCTTCAGGTATTGATTCAGATGCCACGCGAAAAGATAACATCAATAAAAGGATTCAATATTTAAAGAGTATTCATCCACCTATCAAGTGCGTGAGCATGAACTGGAGTGATTTATAGTCTATTTTATACCTGGAGGCACTATTAGGCCGTGCGTGCCTCATTTTTTTCTTTAAAAGTGCTAGACTGCGCTGTTTTTTCTATAAGATTTTTGCAGTGTTAATACGAAGGAATTATCATGAAATATATTACTCCAAGACTATTGTTGTTTCTACCGGCATTTATGCTGAGTAGTGCTCCTCTCGCGGCAGTATCACCGGAGGAAGATCGCCTTGCCTGTAAGAGTGCTGCAGCATTTTTATCAAAGGTTGCATGTGGAGTAAGTGCTATGGGTGCCGTTGGTTTTGGGTATGGCACATATCGTTTTGCGAAAAAGTTTAAAAACGTACGCGCGCGCTTGAAGGCAGATCCAAACAATGTGGATTTGCAGGGCCAATATCGCACTGGATGCATAGTTCTTTCTCTTCTTTTGGCTGGATGTGCCGCCTCTATGACCACCATGGGTTTAAGTTTGTATCGATGGCAGAGTATTATGGCCAAAGATATTCCGGCGACACCAACTGATCCGCGAACGCTTATAGCATGCGATATCCCTGCGGGATTGTCGAGCGACCAGGCTCATGATCGCGCTGTTGGGGTGATGGACCATTCTATCAAGGTAATGAAGCAGCAGAAGGCGGTGTTGGAAGCATCCGGTGCAAGTGTAGTTAAAATTGTACTGCAGCAGTCGTATGTCGCTCTTGAACAGGCAAAACTGGCTAAAGAAAAAGAGTATCAAGCTGCTGACAAGGCATATTATGAGGAGCGAGCAAAGTTACAGGCTACTGACGAAGCACGAGCGTTGAAAGCTCTTGCAGAAGAGCGGTGTGCTTTAAAGGAACTGGTGCGTGATATCCGAAAAGATGAAAAAGGAAAGGCAAATATCTCACCTGAATTAGCGAGGCGCGTTGCAGAAAAAGAGGCAGAAATCGCCGCTACCGAGACAAAACTTCTTGCGACACCGAACGGGCAAAAGCTGAATAATCTTGAGATGATGCATAACAAGGCGCAAGAAGTGCGAAATGCATTTCATAAGCAATGTGCAGAGCGGCGCGCTATTTTTGATGCGGACTGGTATGGCGCAGAAACTGCTGCTTCCGGGGCACGGGGTACGCAAGATGTGTCGCCGACACAGATACAATAGAATGAGTTTAATAGGGTGTTTTTAAACAAAATGCCATATAACTTTGAGCGAGGGTATGAATTTTTATAAAGTGGTGAGAAGTACGTTATTAGCGTGACGGATATGCAAAGGATAGAAATATGATATTTTCAATGATAGTCCTTTCTTTGGCTCTGAATGCGACGTGGTGTGTGGCGACTCCACCGGAAAAACAATTTTGGGAGACAAAGAAAGCTTATTATGGCAGCGCTGGCCTGTTGGGGATGGGGGCTGCGTATGGGGTTTATAAGCTTTTATTTAATAAAAAAAGATCTGCTGCACTTGGAAAGTTCTTCTCACGGGATGGAGGGGGCTTCTTTCGAGGCTTGATGGCGCGACTGGAAGATCCAGAAGTTAAGGCCTCATCTCGATGGCTAGCTGGCACGTTACTCATGGCATATGTTTCTGCAAGGCTAGCAGCAAAGGGTTCTTCCCTAAAAGGATCTTCTCTGCCTGATGCAGCATCGCATACTGCTGTGATGGCTCGACAGAGCGAGATCGTTCAGCAGATTGCTGCCCAGAATGATAGAATGAGACTTGCCATAGTCGAACAAGAACAAATAATGAAAAAAGACCAACAAGATCTGCGGGCTAAGGAAAATGCGCTTGCTGATGAATTGAGACGGGAAGAGGAAGCTCATCGTGAGCGTTTTGAGCAACAAAGGCACATTCTTGAGGCGCAAGAACGCAAGCGGGAAGAAGACCACAAGCATGACCTCGAGATGAAGCAGAGGAAGATTGATCAGCTCGAGC
>JAUPVI010000103.1:992-3911 GCA_030917105.1 Candidatus Babelota bacterium | reverse complement strand
GGTTCCCTATAACGCACTTGGCGTGACAGTTGAGTCGGTTATTCAGATGATTCAGGAGATGCAGCGGTATTTTGCCCCGTATGGCGTGACGGTGCATGAATTACCGTTGAGTGATTGTGCTGAGGTTCTTCAAAAAGTTAAGAGTTTTTTACCCGGGCACGATATGCTGGTTGCCATAGAATATGATGCCTTTGCGCATCAGTTTTTAGCGGGGTATATAAAATTGTGTGAACAGGCTGGAATCACTTGTTTTTCTGCTACGTTGAGTGGTGTTGGTGATGGCGCTGCTATTACCTATGCTACAGACACAGCGCCTATGGGAACGGTGGCTGCTCGCATGATTGAGCAAATTTTATTTAAAGGCGCATTGCCAGCCGTTATGTCGGTAGTTTCGCTCGAAAGTTTTAGTACGTTGTTTATTAATCCAGCGACTAGTGCTTGGCAAGGGTATGTTCCTGATATTGAACATATCAAGGTAAATTTAGCGAAAAATACTGCCACAGCCGGGGTGCAGGAGCGAGTGCGTGTTGTTCCTATAAAAGGGCAGGAGTAAGTATGGCAAAGCCAATTCGTATCGGTATTATTTATCATCCTGACAATGTTGAGCACTCTTCTGTGGCAAACCAGTTTGCTAAGTTATTGGCGTTGCCATCGGAAGAAAATGATTTCTTCCCAGGGTTATTGCCGACTAAACTTAATACGGATAGCTTACGAAGTAGAGTTGTTCTTCGAGAGGACGGAGTTTTTGCATTTTACATTTCGATAGGGACTTTTTTTACCGTGTCGCTCAGTAATGCGTATAAGAACGTAGAGCCGACGCCCACTCTTTTTGTGGGAGTTGCAGATCCTGTAGCGGCTGGCGTAGTGCAGTCTTTGGACAGGCCTGGAGGATCTCTGTCAGGGGTTATTATGGAGCTGGATTCTTTGATGGCGTATGCTGAAATTCTAGTGCACTGTTATCCCTGGATTAAGAGGGTTCTCTTGCCCTATAAGCGGCGCGGTGTCGGCGGATTGCTCAAGGAACGTGCTTTGGCTTCAGCCACGTACCTTCTTGAACGTGGTTTTGAGGTGCATTTAGCCCCTGTTGACTCAACCAGTGAAGCTATGATTGAGGTTGAAAAATGTCTCACTGATGTGGACAGTATATTATTGCTTGAAGGTTGTATTTCGGCTCAGATAGTTCCTCAGCTGGTGCGGTTGTGTTATCGCTTTAACAAAAGGTTATTCGCAAATATCGGAAAAGCAGGAATAGCGTTGGGTGCCGCCTTTTCTTATGGCGCTGATTATGGTGTGGTTGTGCAAGAGGGCGTTCGGATGATACACCGGCATTTTGATACGCGAAAGCCTATGGAAACAATGTCAGTTCGAATGGTGCCTAACAATCGCGTTTTATACATTAATGAAACGGTTTTGCGTATGATAGGAGATGGTGACGAGTTTATAGAAAGATTAAGAAAAATGGCGGACGGTATAACAATAGTAATGGTTAAGTATTGGCCCACGCCACCGCCAGTAGAAGAGGAAAGTCGGCTGATTCCATGAATTAGGAGGGATTTAAAATGAAGTTAATGGTGTTGTTATTTTTGTTTGGTATTTGGTTTAGCCAGCTTTCATTGATTGGGACTCTAGATCGCCAACCAGAATTAGATTCCATTGCCTGTATACAAAAAAACTAAAAAGTTCTGCTCTCAATAGTGTATAGGTGAGGGATCTTAATAATCAAATCAGAAGGCGGCAGCTAGTTGCGTACGGCTAAAGCGTGCGTGACTCTTGTGTTGCACCCAGGCCTCGTGGGGCGCTGACTGGAATTGCGCTATTACTAAAAAGGTGTTACCTCATGTGCCGTAGTCTTTGCGGATGAAGTAACACCTTTTCTGCTTTCGCAACGTGTCTTGTGGGTCATTCGTCGATCGCCGAAGCTAGCTTGACAAACGTTAGTGAGGCAACGTTGCGAAGGCTGATTTAGTTATGCTACTCTTATTCCGCTGAGCTCAGTACGGGCCCAGTACTTACGTGATGAGTGCCGCCTTATCTTCGATCTTAATAGTGATTGGATGAGGTGGCACTTTTTTTTACGCTCACTATCGGCTTCTGCAGAGCTTTTTTACTGCCACTTTGTTATTTTTCAAAAAACTCATAAAAAAGTTGGACAACTCCTCTTTTCGTGCTACGATTACTTCGCGTTGACCGGTGGTCGGTCACGCACTTCCATCCCTAAGTTGTTGGACTTATCAAACGAGAAAAAGCTCTGTGGCTCTTAAAAGCTGTAGGGCTTTTTCTTGTTATATCATAGAACCAATCTTTCTTTTGTGTTACAGTGTGCGACCTTGTGAATTATAGAGAGAAGAAAGGTTAACATGAGCAGTACTGCTATCGTAACGAGCCTACTAGATGTGCTAAAAAGCGTGGTCGCTGCGACGGCCGGTATTATTACCAGCCTCTTTGGTGTGGTAAGTATGATTTTGAGTCTTGTTGGCGGAATTATTGGCCTTATTGGCGGGCTTATCGCGATAGCCTTAGTTGGTATTCTTCTCTATGTTGCCTGGCTTTATTTCCAGCGCCAATTTGTCCTTCAAGGCCGTGATGTATATAGTTCTTCTATTCCGACTACAGCGGAAGTTGCAAAAAACAACAAATTCTTCGATTTGCCGGCTCACGACATCGTCCCAGTGGCGACTGACAAAATTAAAAAAGTAGTTCTTGATAACGGTCTTACTGTGCTTATCTGTCAGCAACGTAATGCGCCAAAAGTGCTTGTACAAATTGGGTACGACGTGGGCTCGGCAATTGAATCTGCCGGAGAGCGCGGTCTTGCTCATTTGTTGGAGCATATGATTTTCAAAGGTACCTCTATTCTGACTGAAGGGGATATTGATGCGATTGCGCGTAAATATGGCGCAGATTTCAATGCTTTTACGA
>JAUPVI010000103.1:0-982 GCA_030917105.1 Candidatus Babelota bacterium | reverse complement strand
ACATGACAAGTTACTTTTTTGAAGCCGATTCGCAAAATTGGGAACATTTTTTGCCGGTACTTGCTGATTGCATGCAAAATGCGCGGTTTAATGATCAGCATTTAGCCTCAGAGGTTAAGGCCGTTATTCAAGAATTGCGTATGTATCGTGACAGTCATTTCCACATGATGTTGGAACATGCGTTTACGACACTGTTTCCGGCTAACCATCCGTACCATTTTCCTATAATCGGCTATAAAGAAGATTTGGCGGATCTTTCCGGTGCGCGCCTCAAAGCGTTTTATGATAAGTATTATCATCCAAGCCGTGCGGTATTGTGTATTGTGGGCGACATTGATATTGAAGATGCGCTTGCCAAGGCAAAGGCTGCATTTTCCTCCATTGTTTGCAACGCAAGTGATCATACGCCGGCTTTTATTCCGCTTCATAATAAATTAACAGCTACGTCTACTACTATGTACAAAGAGATACATGATGAGCAATTGGGCCTGTACTGGCGTATTCCTGGCTTAAACGCAGGAAATTTTTTAGTGCCAAGTGCGGTTGAGTATGTCCTTGGTGGTGGCCTTGATAGTCGCTTGTACCGCTTGCTTGTAGATGAAAAGCAAATTGCTTCTTCCGTACGCGTGTCGGCAGAACAAATGGTTGACGCGGGGCTCTTTTTGATTTCTATTGAGCCAAAGCCAGGCAAAGTTGAAGAGTGTAAAGCAGCAGTCATAGAGCAAATGCAAACGGTTATCAACCACGGGTTTAGCGATGTTGAGTTGTACAAAATGGTTAAGAATCGCCAGCGTCAGCACATGTTAGCGCTGCACAATCTTCATGATTTTGTCTACCAATGGCTCAGTTCTTACTTTGTGACTCGTGATGAACTTGCGTTCTTTGACGAGGCAAACGAATATGCAAAAATTACGCCTGTAGAGCTACAAGCATTTGTTGCGCAGTGGTTGACGCCACGCGACATGCACTCTATTTTGCTCTG
>JAUPVI010000102.1 GCA_030917105.1 Candidatus Babelota bacterium | reverse complement strand
TGTTGGCAAAAGAAACCCGTCGCCCCTGACCATCAGTCAGCGAGCCATCATCAAGCAACTGCAAAAAGACATTGTGCACATCCGGATGTGCTTTTTCAATTTCATCAAGCAGCACTACACTATACGGATTTCGGCGCACTTGCTCAGTCAACTGGCCGCCTTGCTCGTAGCCAACATATCCTGGAGGAGCACCAATCAATCGCGCAACTGCATGCCGCTCCATATATTCTGACATATCAATACGAATCAGTTTTCGCTCATCATTAAACAGGTAGTCAGCTAACGCTTTGGCAATTTCTGTTTTACCAACACCCGTTGGTCCTAAAAATAAGAAGGAACCAAATGGACGATTTGGTTGTGCCAACCCCACACGATGAACACGAATAGTGTTCGCAATAGCAGAAATAGCTTCCCTCTGCCCAACCACACGTTCTTCCAACACCTCTTCCAGATGCAGTAACTTTTCACTATCAGAAGCTTGTAGCTTTTCAACGGGCACACGAATCCAACGAGCAAGCACATGCGCAATGTCATCTTCATCAACTTGTTCTTTTATGAGGCCAGTCGTATTAGATCCGATCGTTTGTTGCTTTTCTGCCAACTGCCGCTCGAGCTCATTTAAGGTGCCGTACTTAATCTGTGAAGCACGCGAATAGTTTCCTTCTCGCTCTGCTATGGCAAAATCAGTACGCGCTTGTTCAATTTTTTGCTGAAGGCCTTTGATATCTTCGAGCGGCTTACGCTCAGCTTGCCAGCGTTTTTCAAGCGCAGAGAATTCTTTTTTACGCTCCTGCAACGTTTCGTTCACTTCAGCAAGACGTTTTTGAGAAGCTTCGTCTCGCTCCCTCGTTAATGCAGCACGCTCAATTTCCAGCTGACGAATTGTTCGCTCAAGCCGGTCCATTTCTTCCGGTTTTGCATCCACCGCCATTTTCACCATAGATGCAGCCTCGTCAATCAGGTCTATAGCTTTGTCTGGCAAGAATCGATCTGGAATCATACGAGCAGACAACGTAACCGCCTTAACGATCGCGCTATCAGCAATACGAATACCGTGATGCATTTCATATTTTTCTTTGAGGCCACGTAAAATAGAGATCGCGTCCTCAACGGTAGGTTCATCAACCATAACTTTTTGAAACCGACGTTCTAGCGCGGCATCAGCTTCTACATATTTCTTGTACTCAGCCACAGTTGTAGCGCCAACACAATGCAACTCCCCACGAGCCAACGCAGGCTTTAGCAAGTTTGAGGCATCCATACCACCACCACTTGCACCAGCACCAACGAGCATATGAAGCTCGTCGATAAAAAGAATTACTTTCTTCTCACTTTTTTCAATCTCGCCTAAGATTCCTTTGAGACGCTCTTCAAATTCTCCGTGGAATTTTGCACCGGCAACCATTTGACCCAAGTCGAGGGAAAGAATCGTCGCCCCATGTAAGCTCTCTGGAACATCATTATTGATAATACGCTGTGCAATTCCTTCAACGATAGCCGTTTTCCCCACACCCGGATCCCCCACAAGCACCGGGTTATTTTTAGTACGCCGTGAAAGAATCTGAACAACACGACGAATTTCATCGTGACGGCCAATCACCGGATCCAAAGAGCCTTTTGCTGCTCGTTCAGTGATATCGATACAAAATCGCTGTAAAAAACTTTTGTTTTCTTCTTGTTTCTGCATTTGCATAAGAGAACTCCCATCCTGCAGTGATACATTGATTCGCGCAGTATAGCAAAAGAGGGCCATGTGTGACAAAAAAGGGCGAGCATAGCTCGCTCACAGCGACAAGCTATATTCGCCCCCTCACCATGAGGTCTATAGAACATCACCATTTAGGCGGAGTGTGTAACTCACGGGGGACGTAATACTACACACTCCATGCCGAATTGGGGATACGGCAGCTGCTAAAAAAAGCCCATCACAACCACGTTAATAAACGCAGGCGCAATTGGGCTTTTAAAATTTTTTTAATGAAAAGCTGTGCACGCGGCCAAACCAGCCGCAAAGGCACTCGCATCTAAATCAGAGACAAAAAATTTGCTTCGTATCAACTTCATGATAACGCTTTCGTATAGGGGGGGGTTAATACCTATCGTGCAATGTTACAAATACAACAGTCATTACCCCAACCAGCTTATACAAAGAAATGAGTTTTGCAACCCCCTGTCCGGGTTCTGTCAAACCAAAGTGATTTTGTCACAACTCTACCAAAATGAAAATGTCACTCCTTACACTGTTGCTTTCAAACAAACACAGACAAGGAGTGACATGCTATATAGCGAGCGAGAGGTTACAATGGCCACAATTCTAGACCAGTGATTAAAGTCCAATCTAGCTTGGTATACTAATAACCAAATCCTAGAAAGGCAGAAAAATTTGCCCACTTATAAGAAGTATCAATTTACCAGTAAAAAATGAATAAGCAGAATTCATCACCATTTTGAATCACGACAGTCTTCCTCATCCCCAAATAGGTGGCCATCTCCGTCAGATTCCTCATCTTCTTCTAGTTTTTTTCCGGCAAGCTCGGCAGCTCTAAGCGCTTCTTTTTTTTCTATTGCGGCGAGGACATGGTGGAGCGCCGCAGTCCCTTCTCTATTCCGAGATTTTTCTGCAATAACAAAGGCTGTTTCACCATCGTTTTTCACTGCCTTAATACTCGCGCCACTAGCACATAACTTTAAAATAACCGGCCCACTACTACGCCAGTTAGCTGCTGCATACATGAGGGCTGTTTTACCATCGTTGTCCGCAGCATCAACATTAACTCCGTGCCTAATTAAAATATCAGCAAGTTCTTCTGATTTCTCACTAAAGGGACGAGAAATTGCATACATAAGGACTGTTTTACCATCGTTGTCCGCAGCATCAACATTAGCTCCGCGCCTAATTAAATCCCAGACCAATGATACATCATCTCTTTCAACTGCATACATGAGGGCCGTAAAACCTTTCTTATTCTTTGCATTAACATCAACTCCGCGCTTAATTAATTCCTGAGTAAGCGTTGATCCAGCATGGATAATTGCCTCCATGAGCGGTGTGAAACCCATCTTATTCTTTACATCAACACTAGCTCCAAGAGCCATTAACTGAAGGGCATGCTCATCTCTCATCCTAACTGCTAGCTGTAGCGCTGTTTCACCATTATTGGCCTGCTCATCGATATTAGCTCCCCTATCTTTTAAGGCCCGAGCAACTTCCATGTGCCCTCCTTCGGCTGCATGCATGAAGGCGGTCCGACCATCATCATCCTTTTTATTAATGTCAGCCCTATGATCAAGTAAGGCCAGAACCCCTGCTATCTTCCCATAACGAGCTGCAATCATAAGGGCTGTTTTACCAGAATGGTCCACTGCATCAACCTTAGCTCCGTAACCAATTAAAGTATCAATATTTTCTTTTTTTTCGGCAAAAGCAGCCGCCATGAGGGCTGTTTGGCCTAAGAAATCGCTTGCTTCAATACGAGCACCGGAATCAAGTAAAAACCGAACATTTTCTGTATGTATTCCTTTAACCGCTTGCATGAGGCATGTTGCATTACCGTGGCCGATAATGTCATTAACATCAAGACCCTTTTCAATTAAATCCTTAATATCTGCTACGCCCTTATTACAGAGTATCCAGGATATTAAGTCCAGTTCTTAGGTCTGAAGGTGCGACAGTGTTCAAACTATTAGCAGCAAGCCCTATAGTAAGCAGTAGAGAAAATAATCGTAAGCGCCGAATAATCATAGAAGACCCCCTAAATAATATTATATCGCTAGTTTAAGTTCAAAGTTAAGCCTCCAAAAAAATTGCTTTCGAAGAGGAATACTCGAATTTTATTATACTCTATTTGAGCAATCAAGCACAAGGATTGATAGACAAACAGCCTACTTACCAATACAGAAAGTAGAAAAAAGACGATCCATGACCTGCTCAGAAACAGAACGACCAGAAAGTTCAGTAACAAGGCTTAAAATGTCATGCATACCAGCAGCAATAAGCTC
>JAUPVI010000011.1 GCA_030917105.1 Candidatus Babelota bacterium | reverse complement strand
CTTGGAAGAAGATAAGGATAGAATTGTTGGTATTTTTGAAAAAATAATACAAAGATGGGTAGCAATTCAAGAAGAGCAGGCGGGCAATGAACCTAAACAAAAGATAGCTTATCTTGAGAAGGTTATTGATGACCTTGATCGTAATCCAAGTATTCCGGGGGCCTGGCAAAAGATTGTTGCCCTACGCTCTCTGGTTGACCGCCTTAGTACCACCGCGCAGCCAAGCATGCAAGTTTTTGTGGATAAAATTCTAGGATTTAAAGAAGGACTTGCTGCATGCACTGATATTTCTGTGATAGAGGAAGAGTTCCTCTGCATTGCTAAGGCACTTCGTGCATCGGCTCTTTTAGTAGGTGTGGATCGCATAATGGAGCCTCTCAAATCCGCCAGCTTTGTCATCGAAGCAATAGTGGAAAAATGGGTTCAGTTTACAGAAAGCGAGACGACGGGTCATAATCTACAAGAAAAAATCTACTTTCTCCAGGATCGATGTCGATCGCTTGATTCCGAGCGTTCCCAGCTTTCGCGGGATAGTCAGAATATAATCAATGTTGTTCTATTGATGAAAAAAGTGGCTTTAAGTAAACGCATTATCCAGCTTTTTAGAGAAAGGATGAAGGCTACTGTCTCTTTTTCAGACCTAATGGCACTGAAAAGAGATCTTGAAGGATTTTATCAGATACTTGATTCTGATTCTGATGAAAGAACATCAGTAACAAACTTGATAGCAGAAGTACAGAGAGAAGTAGATAAATTTAATCAATAACTCCCTAAAATGGGCTATGCAGTCGCTCAAGAAGATCTGGAAGCTCTTAATTGATTTCAAGGCTGATGTTAATAAAGCATAAATTCGTGGGCACAGAGAAGCTGCAGCGGTTTTAAGCGCTGCGATCATATAAAATAGACAAGTTTTTAGTTTTTTTAGACCCTAGTTTTTTAGGAAGCTATATGTCTGGTCCTCGAACAGCACTTTATATAAACGTAAGGCGTAGAAGCGAAAGTTACTGCGCCTTTTTGTTATTTGCCCGTCTGTGATGGGAGTATGCCGGTTGTCAAAAAAGTTTTGATCGCGGCTGATTTTTCTTCTTTAGTTTGTTCTTTGGGAAGAATGGTTTCGATGGGCATTTCGCTTGCTTTTTTATTGTTATGTATCTTGTAGGGATGCTTATGCACTGAGTGGGCTGCTTTGGGGCATTTGCAAAAATCGCAGGTGTCGCCTTCGATATGTTTTTGCTTTGCCATGCACTTTTTGATGTAGATTTCTGCGATGTTGTCACCGGGTGTGCCGTCAATTAATTCGGTATTTACGAGGTCAATGCATGGCGTCATGCAGCCGATGCATTCCGGGCTGACGAATGATGGGCTTGCAGTTAGTATGATAAAAAGTAGGTATTTTTTTAGCATGGGGCTTCTTTCTTTTTTAAAAATCTACATGTTCCTTCCTGCATATTGCAGTACTATGTTGAAAGCGCTTTTTAATTAAAAATAAGGGGTTGTGTCAAGAAAATAAAGTGCAGAACCAGTGTGCGCTGCGCGGATTTTTTTTGAAGATAAAAAAACAGCCAAGTTTTAAAACTTGGCTGTTTTTATTTTGGCGTCCCCGAGGGGATTCGAACCCCTGTTACTAGAATGAAAATCTAGTGTCCTGGACCAGGCTAGACGACGGGGACGCATACATTTTTAGAAAGAATATGGTGAGCCGCGCAGGGATCGAACCTGCGACCCACAGCTTAAAAGGCTGTTGCTCTACCGACTGAGCTAGCGGCTCCCATTTTTTTCCAATGCCGCGTGCTACTTAGTAGCAGCAAACAACGAGCGCAGATAGTATCGCAAACTTAAGAGTCTGTCAACAAGAAATGCGTATTTCTGGGGTGAAATGGTTAGCTTTTCCCACCTTTTTCTTTGCCAGTGCCGTAGAGATAGGCTGTTAACGCGAGAAGAATACCGCTGCCGATGCCAGAGCCAAGGCGCCACTTTTGTAGCGTATTGAGCTGCGCGCTTTCTTGTTGGTTTAGTCTTCCATCGTTTTTGAGTTTTTTTTCGAGGCGTAGGATGCATAGATGTTGGTAGGTAGCTGCTGCCAAAAGCGCAAGGCCTCCCGCGCCAATGCTTCGCCTTGTAAGCGTGTTTTGCTTTTCAGGGTTGGCAGTAGAGTGTTGAGGGGCCTGCTGATGGGTGCCATCTCGTGTAATGAGGAGTGCTGCTGTGGCCGGGGGGGCTGGACTAAGCAGTGCCTTGTTATGGAGGTTGGCTGGGGGGATAGGGGGGGCTTCTGAAATATTGAGCGGTGCTGGCATGTCTATAGCTTCCCGTGGCGTAACGAGAGTTAGTGGGGTCAGCTTATTTTCTACAGGGGTTGCGATACGAGTGGGGCTTTGAGTTGCTGGGGGGCTCGTAGGCCGGATTTGTTTTTGTGGTGGTATAGGAAGGAGGACTTCGCTTTTTTCTGTGACTATGCCCGTTAGCTCTAGCGCTTGTGGGGCGGGTTGCTCTCGCATGGCGGCGTCAGTCAATTCTGAGTCTGGCGTTCGCGCCAGGACTGGAATAGCCTGCTCTGGTGCCGCAATAATTGGTCTTGCTAGGTGGATTTTCTCTGTCGGAGTGGGGTCAGCAGCTGTGGGGGGCACTGCTGAGTCTCTGACGGGGGGGGCTGCAGGGACGAGGGATTCTTCTCCATCTAGTGTTGCGTTGAAGTTGAAATCATTGAAATCTGATAAGTCTGAGGGGGAGCCTTCGGATAGCACAACTTCAATTGAAGAAACATCGCAGAGGCTGAGAGATTCCGTGATGTTAGCTGAATCATTTTGTTCTCTCAATGATGAAGTGGGTTCATCTTGAGTTGTGTGTGTGGAGGTTTTGCTTAAGAAGCTGGCGTCTGAGCCGAGGCTTGATACATTGAGCGAAAGGTGGTTTTTGTTCGTTGATGCGAGAGTAGTGTCGTGTAGTGTGGTGTCGAGTGAAAAGGTTAATGGGAGTTCTGTTAGATCCGAGTAGTCCAGTGATCTAGTGTCGGCAGATCTCTGTGAGCTCGGTGTTGCTGTTTTATGGTCGACGGTGGTCATGAAGGCAGTGGCTTCTCCAGGGGCCGCGGAGCTTTGAGGCGTCTGCATGCCGATTCCGGCATTAGAACCATCATTTTCTGGCGATGTTGTGAGTCGGGGTGATGCAGTAGCGCTGCTGGCAAGTTCTGGTGTGTTAGCTGGTTCCCGTGTGCTTGCGGTTTCTCCGGGGGCGGGGCGAACTTTTTCCATAGGCGTGAGTTTGCCAGCATAAAAATCTTCCAAAAGGAGAACAGGCGGCGAATTAAATGAGGTGTCCAGAGATCGCGGCTCTTCTGGGGTTGATCGGCCCCTTTCTGCATTTCTGCTTTCTATTTCTTGTGTTGGAGCTTGTGCCCTTTCGGTTGACAATGATGTAAGTACTGCTTCTTCATACGTATTGAGACTGTTCCATTCGCTGCTGTTTTCATCCAGCGATGTATTTGGATCAAAATCGGTAATATCGGATAATTTGACTTCATCTGCCGTGGAGGAGCTGTTCTCGGGAGAACCACCAAGGGGCGATTTTTTTGTAGAAGCCGGGAGAGTGGGGGCGCTGCTGAGTAAATTGGTGATACTTGAAAAAACCTTTTTGAACATACTCGGGGCTGGCGTGATGACTGGTGCTTTTGGCGCGGTAACTTGCGCGGCTGGGCCCGCTTGCGTCTGCTTGAAAGATTCGTGCGCGAGTGTTTCGTCCAGAGAAATGTTTGAATTGTCGTTCGATTTTGGTTCGCCAGTGGGAGAAAATATCGGAGAGTCTGCCGCAAAAGATAATACACATATGAAATTAGATAATAAAAAGATAGCTTTTACCATTCTTTTTCTTTCTTTTGTTTTTTAATTCTATGAGGATGTGGCCACAGTATAAAGCCAACTGGGCATCGAAAACAACTTTTTTTTGTGAATGCACAAAATTAAAATTATTTTTTTTGAAACACTTGTGAGTGTTTCGCCTTCGCGTATGCAACAAAACCGTCCTCTAGTTAGGCCCCTTTTCTTAGTAGATCTTCCCCAACCATTGCTGCTCTTTTCTCCCTTTGCTACGATGTGCTTCATTACAAGGTCATTTTTGAAAAATGTTGGGCGCATGGTAAAAAAAAGCATTGCAGATTTGTTAGTAGAGCTGAAGGCGGTCGGCGCGAGTCAGATTTCTTCGTTAGTTGAGGGGGAAAAGATTTCTTCCGAGCGCGTGGGGGATGTGTTGGTTGAGCGTAAGCAGCTTGATGCACGGATTCTGAGCAAGGCTCTTGCCTTGCAGCGAGAACTTCCATTCCTTGATGCCATTACCGAGCAGATGGCAGACAACACGCTTCTCAGCAAAGTGCCGCTTAAATTTCTGCGTAAGCACCGCGTTATTCCTATCGTATACGAAGGGGAGCGTTGCATAGCGACCTATGACCCGCGCGAAGTACAACCATTAGACGATTTGGCCCTGCTTCTTCCGGGCATCCACCAGCACATAGTTGTGCCAGAAGATGTTATTTTTGAGTCTATTAACCGTTATTATCCGTTGGAAACAAGCCAAGAAATGATGGACGAGCTCAAGGATGAAAGTTCATCAGATCTGAACCTTGGAGAGATAGAAGAAAAAGATATTATGGAAATGGCCAATGACGCTCCAATTGTGAAGTTGGTAAACCATTTGCTGTTTCAGGCAGTTAAGGACGGGGCTTCTGACGTTCATATCGAAGCATTTGAAAAAGAGCTTCGAGTACGGTATCGCGTTGACGGTGTGATGGTGGTCAAAATGAGTCCGCCAAAGCGTTATTTGGGAGCAATCGTTTCCCGTCTCAAGATTATGTCTAACCTCAATATTGCGGAAAAGCGGATTCCGCAGGACGGTCGTATCCAGATTAAGGTTGCAAACAAAGCGTTTGATATTCGGGTTTCCATTCTTCCCTGCAACTTTGGTGAGCGGGTGGTAATGCGTTTGCTGGATAAAACAAAAGGGGCGGTGCCGCTGGATAAGCTTAATATGAGCGGCCATAACTATGACATTTTACGTAAAGTTATTGAGCGGCCAAACGGGATCATCTTGGTCTCTGGGCCAACCGGTTCTGGTAAAACGAGTACATTGTACGCCATTCTTAACCATCTAAATCAGCCTGACGTAAATATTATTACAGTTGAAAATCCGGTTGAATATACTATTACCGGTATTAATCAGGTTCAAGTGAATGAGGCGGTTGGCCTTACTTTTGCAGCAGCGCTCCGTTCTATTTTGCGGCAAGATCCGGACATTGTGTTGATTGGTGAAATTCGGGATAAGGAAACGGCGCGTATTGCAACAGAAGCAGCGTTGACTGGTCACTTAGTGCTTAGCACAATTCATACCAACAGTGCACCAGCAACCGTTACGCGTATGATCGATATGGGAATTGAACCGTTTCTGGTTTCTTCAGCCCTTAACTGTGTGATATCACAACGTTTGATCCGACGGTTGAATCAAAAAACGAAGAAGCAAATGCAGCCAACACCTGAGCTTATTGCTCGTCTCGGAATGACTGCTGAACAAGCGCAGAAAATCACTTTTTATGAAGCAGCTCCTGCGGATACACCGGGTGATACTGGGTATCAGGGTCGGTTGGCAGTACATGAAGTCATGCTCATTAATGAAGAAATGGCTCGTCTTATTATTGATGGGGCCGATGCAAATGCCATTAAAGATCTTGCGATTAAGCAGGGGATGATTCCATTGATGGGAGATGGCGTGCGGTGTGTTGAGCTCGGGCTTACTTCTCCAGAAGAGGTCTTGTCGGTTGCCTACGTTGAAGAAGCGGCCGACAAAGATGAACCCAAAAAAGGGGAGACGGCAACAAAAGAAGAGGGGACAGGTAAGGGTGGTCCAGCAAAACCAAAAAAATAAGCGTTTAGCATTTACGATAATTGAGTGTCTTATTGTTGGGGCACTCGTGTGTATTTTGATTTTCTCTTTTGGTCGCATTAGGCGGCTGTATACTGCGATGGTGGTGGCGGCCTCCGCTGACCATGTGGCGGCAGTGTGTCATTATTTAGCCCATTGTGCCCAAGCGCGAGGAGTAATTACGACGCTTCGCATTGCTGGCGAGAATCGTTACATGATCGATGATGGGAACGTGGTGAGGGCTTACTCGTTGCCAGGCCGTGTGGAGTGGGGCGCTGGTGCCGAAGTATATGGACCACCGCTGCGTCCAGCGGAATTGATAACAGCTGCTGTTGTCGGTGGGGAGGCAGACGCCGACGGTGTTAATATTAAGTGGTCAGAGACTGGCGCTCATACGCCGGGAACGATTTATCTTCATCAAGGAGAAGATTGTTATGCTGTTAGCCTTCCGCGCGCAGTTGATGGTGTTGCCCATGCCTATGTCTGGCGTAATCGTGAATGGATTACGCGGACGCGCTAATTGATATTTGAGCGCGAAGGTCATTGTTTATTAGTTGTAGTTTGCCTAATTCTGTACGTACTTGATCCCGCTCTAAGCACATTTTTTGTGTTTCGTTTCGGGAATGAGCAAGGTCCTCTTCAAGTTCTGTGATGCGTTCAATATATGACTGTTCGGAGACAAGGGTGTTCTGCAGGGAGATCATTGATTGTTTTCGTTCTTCAGTTGTGAGTAAAAGTTCCCTGTAGTCGCGATATATTTGTGCGAAATTATCCATCGCGGCTATCGTGAGGTCAGTAAGCTCTACATTCTTTTTTTGGCGCGCGAAACTCCAGCTTTTGTTGAGTGCTTTTCTAACTGTTTCTGCAGAGCTTTCCATATTTGTGAGGATATCGCCGAGTCCGCTGTCTTGCTGAGGTAGTGATTTAGTGTTTTCATTAGCTCTATCCGCTTGTTCATGAGCGGATGCTGTTACTGTGGTAATACCAATGGTTATTCCACCAATGATTATAAACAATTGTGCTAGGTAGCTTAATTTTCTGATACTCATGTGCATTCTCCCCATTTATAATGGTATCTAATTGCCTGGCTGTATTACAACAGTTTGTGTTGGGAGGGAATGTTAATGGTGAGGGGCCGCTTTTTTTTCGTTTTCTTTTTGCTGCATAGCTTTCTGTTCGCGGCTGAAAATAGCATTCGCGTTGGACCACTCCCGGATCACCTTGAGTCGTTTATTGTCTCGCTTATCGATGGTGCGCACACACGTCTTTGGGTGGCGATGTATCGTTTAACCTCTGCGCCATGCGTCCATGCTTTGGTGCGGGCAAAACAACGTGGCGTTGATGTGCGGGTGGTTCTTGATCGGCAGGTTCTTGGATTGCCAGTTCACACGGCAGCACGTCGACATTTTGCCCAGGCAGGAATCATTCCCTGGTGGGGTGGCGGAGGGAACTTAATGCATCACAAATGGGCAGTGATTGATAATCATCTGGTTACCGGATCAGCTAATTGGACTTACGCTGGCCTCAATAAGAATCATGAGGTATGTTTTCTCTGCGATACGCCTGCGGTAGTTCAGCGTTATGTGACACATTTTATTGTTTTAACACGCCGCATTTCTGGCCTTGCGGCGCTATCGCCACCGTCGAATGGTGCTGTTTTTTTTATTCCAGATCATCGGAAAAGTTTTCGCTCAGCGCTGATCGCTGCCATTGACAAGGCGGAGCGTCGGATTTGCATTAGTATGTATGCGTTTACCAGCAAATGGTGTTGGCAAAAGGTAATTGCGGCAGCAGCACGCGGGGTTCTGGTCAAGCTTATTCTGGAACCAAGCCAAATAACGACTCCTGCATATATTATACAGGCGCAAAAATTCGGTGTTAAAGTTAAAAAGTATGGTGTCAATCGTGATATTTTGCATGATAAATGCGTGATTGTTGATGATAAAGTCTGGCTGGGCTCTATGAATTTGACTGGTGTTGGCACGAGCAGTAATGAGGAAAATATGCTGCTAATGCATGAGCCTTCATTGGTGACGAAGGTTGCTGCTTGTTTTGATCGGCTATTTGATGGTCTCTAGAGGGGTTTTGTTTTTATAGATGAGAGCTGCGGCGAGAGTTCCGATCCCGCCGATGGCGGCCCCACCAGCTGCCTTAATCAGATTTTTACTGTTTTTGCGGTATTCAGCGTCAAGTTTCAAGTATCGTTCGATAAGTACACGTTCTTGGCTGGATACTTTTCTTCGAGGAGCCTTCCCTTCTAGAATTCCTTTGAGTTTTGTAGCGCTTGCGGAACCGAATTCCTGCATTATTTTATGGCGCAATACATGATGCTGCAATGTCATTATTTCCATAGAGGCATTGTGTTTTTTAAGCATGTGTAGGCCAATGCCGGTTCCGAGTACTGAAGCGCCACCAAGGAATCCAAGTTTTGTTCCCGGCTTATGAAACAGCATTTTTTTTACTGATTGTGCCGCGCGATAGTCATTTTGTGTAGTGCGCGAATATTGGCGCTTCAGCGCGACCAAGTCGGGAAGCGTTGGGTTTGTATGTTTTTTTACTGCTGCATTGAGGTGCGTTATGAGGTCGTTATGTGGATGTTTTCGGGCAAGGGATTCGAGCTGGTGAGCAACTTTTTTTGCTGCATCGAGGATTTGTTCTTTATTCATACTGCTTTGCCAGAGAGCGTTAAGAAAGCTATCTATTTGGTCAGCGCGTACGGTGTTGCTGGCCAAGGAATCTTTGAATTGTTGGTGAAGATCTATGATGTGAGCGGTTGTTTTTGCGCGGCGCTGATGGGGATTGGTAAGTAAATGTGTAAATTCTCCTTGATTCATGCTCACGGTTGGTGCGCTAAAAAAATTGGGTGCTGGCGCTTGATTGCCCAGGAGCGTCGTAGGGATGACGAAAATAAGGGTAAGGGCTTTAATGTGCATGGTATTCATAGCTTTTAGTATGCCATTAGCCTTCTTGCTGGCTCAAGAGTCGGCTGGTTCTTCTACCAATTTTTGGATTGCAGTAGTGAAATCTTGTGGGTATGGAGCGGTGTATGCATATCGTTTGCCCTTGTATTCGAATGCAATTGAGTAGGCGTGAAGTGCTTGTCGGGCAATAAGTGGACTTTGAGTGCCGTAGACGATGTCTCCAACAATTGGGAATTTCTCATGAGCGCAATGGACTCGAATTTGATGGGTTCGGCCGGTCACAATAGTGCACTCCAGTAGTGTTGTATTATTTGTGTAGTAGGTAAGAACCTTGTAATGGGTTATGGCAGAACGTGCAGCTAAGCCATGAGCACTCATTGCCGTACGATTGCCAGGATGTCGGCCGATGGGAAGGTCGATTGTGCCTATCCGCGTAGGCCATCCTGCGACCAGGGCATGGTATTTTTTCTCGAGGGATCGGTTTTTAAAGAGGTCTGCCAGGACGGTTAGGGCTTGGGGGTTGCGTGCTACAAGAATAAGGCCGGAGGTGTCTTTGTCGAGGCGGTGCACAATGCCTGGGCGCTCATTGCTCTCAAATTGGGAAAATTCTGGGTATTTGTGGAGGAGTCCTTGGACTAGTGTGTTTGCCTCGGGGGCTGATGTTGCGTGATGGACCATGAGGCCGGCTGGTTTATTGATAACTAAGAAGTCTTGTTCTTCAGCAATAATCTCAAAATCTATTACCTGGGGAGCTAGTGGAAAGAGGGGCGGTTGAGGGATTGTGATGGTGACTGTTTGGCCGAAAATGACCGGCAGGCTAGGCTTTACGGCCAGAAGAGAGTCTACGGTGACGGCCCCTTCTTTGATAAATGAGGCAATTTGGGACCGAGAGTGTTGGCCAGCCAAGGCAGCGGTCAAGAATTGGTCAAGCCGCTGCTTATCTTGCTCTGCGGCTACTAAAAACACCAGTGGCAGGGAAATCATTACAAAACTCCGGTAATTACTTATCAAATTAAGAATATCTAGGTAAACTGTAGCAATAATACAGCAATAAACTTTCTCTTGCCACCCGAAAGGTGACACATGCTGCCAGAACAACTTACCTCGCTTGTTGCGCTCGAATCTATTATTGAGCAGGTCCTTGATCAAAGTTCTGCTCGCGGTGTTCAAGGCTGGGCGCAGATTTGTAGGGCTCACCCTTCAGATATTGCCGATTTGATTGAGCACATAGCGCGCCAGCATCAACTTGCTTTATTCATAAATTTGCCTCTTGAGCTTGGGTCTCGAACGTTCAACCGTCTTTCACGGATGCTCCAGGCGGATATTCTTCTTCGATTAAACAATGACCAGGCGGCGCATGTATTAAAAAATATGCATGCCGATATTCTTGTTGACCTGTTTGAGGAATTAGAAGATGAGCAAGTAGAGCACTTTTTAAAGCTTCTGCAGAAAAAACAACGGTCGCGTATTATAAGTCTTTTGAGTTTTGATCCAAAGTCAGCCGGCGGTATTATGAACAGCGATGTTTTGACATTACAGAGTGATCTTACGGTTAAAAATTGTATCAATATTCTTCAACGACTTTCCCCACAACAAGAGGTTCGCTATCGGGTTTATGTGACAGATAAAGACAATATTCTTGTTGGTCATATAACCTTGGACAAGCTGGTTTTGAATAAGCCTGAAACGCCTATTACTACGCTTATGAGCGAGAATGAATTGGTTATTAATGCTTATGAAGACCAGGAAGAAGCGGTAAAAAAGATGACCCACTACGGCGTTCTTTCTTCTCCGGTTGTTGATGGGTACAATCACTTCCTTGGTATTATTACTGGTGATGACGTGGTTACTGTTATGGAAGAAGAAGCAAGCGAAGACGTGTATCGGATGTCTGGGGTTGGGCATATTGAGCGTTCCTACTTTGAAACATCAACAAGCATGATGTTTTTTGAGCGGAGTAAGTGGCTTATTGGTCTATTGCTTCTTCAAAGCGTATCTAGTGTTATTATGAGGCAGTATGAGAAAACCCTTGAAGAAAACGTTATTCTTACTCTCTTTTTAACTATGCTTATTGGCACAGGTGGGAATGCTGGTAATCAATCAGCTACGCTAGTTATTCGTGGGTTATCTACTGGTGAAATTGGGCGTAAACGTCGGCTTTCCTTGATAATGCGTGAATCTTTGCTGAGCCTTTTCATCGCCTCGCTTCTGAGTATCGTTAGTTTTTGCCGTGTGTGGATTATGCATGGCGATTTGGCGGCCGCTTTTGCGATTGGTGTTTCTTTGTTCTCTATTGTATGCGTTTCAATGCTTCTTGGAACACTCATCCCATTGACATTGCATCATTTTAAAATTGACCCAGCTCACTCGGCTGCGCCATTTTTGGCTACTTTGATGGACGTGATCGGTATTTTGATTTATTGCTCGGTTTGTAGCTATCTTCTCGGTTGAGTGTTGCAGCAAGCTGCTTTACAGGAGTAATGTTCGTGATATAGAATCACGGACGATTGGTTATCTAATTCTTGGAAAGATAAAAAAATATGAAAAAATCATTATTTATAGCACTTATTGGTGTTGGCCTTGCTCTTGGCGGGTGCGGCAAAAAGAAAGAGGAAGTTGCAAAAGTTGTTGCGGCAGATGCGTTAGAGCGTAAAAAAGAATTGGCGGCAAACATCTTTACTGCCGTTAACAAGCGTGATTATGAAAATGCGCAGCGTATGATCAGTGATTTTATTGATTTCTACCCAGGGGATCCGGAAATTCCTTCTTTCAAGTTGATGATTGCCGACGTGAAGTATGAGCAGGAAAAGTTTGCTGAAGCGTATGAAGCGTATCAGCATTTCCAGGAGTACTATCCTGCTGATCAGCATGCAGAGTATGCTGCGTATAAATCAGCACATGCAAAATTCAACCAAGCAAATCATGTTGCTTGTGACTCAACTCCGATTGAAAAGACGCTTGAGCTTTGTCGATCCTATCTTTCCCGTAAAGATTACCTTCGGTACCGCCCACAGATGGAAGATTTAGCGCGTACGTGTGAGCGTAATCTTTTGGACAAGGAACTCTATGTAGTAAATAGCTACATGACGCAAAACCGCTTTGCTTCAGCTCGCCATCGTCTGGCAAATATAGCTGAGCGTTTTGATCTTTCCATGGAGGGCAAAGCCCACTACCTTTATTGCAAGGCAAAGCTTGCAAAAGCGGAGAACAATGACGGCGAACTGGCTGCAGCAATGGATGACCTGCATACCGGTTTTAAGCAATCTCAATTCACTGCGATGGCTGATCGTCTTGTCGGCAAGAAATCGGTTTTATTCGGTTAATCCTGCAGTTTGTCTAATTCTTTAAATTCATCGTTGCGTGTCTTGAGATAGTTCTGAGTACGCATGATTGCTTCAATCCCGAATAGTTCATTTGGGTTAGGGCTGAATTGTGGTTTTTTGTCTCGCGAGAGAGCGGGAAAGAAATCTTCCCGAGCTTGTTCGCTGTTGTGAAAAGAAGAGATTCGTTGAAAACTAAACCCAACGTATTTTTTTGTCAGCCAACGATAGAATAGTATCGCGTAGATACTGCTGCTTATGCCGCAGGCAAATGGAACCAGGTACTTTTTATGCCCTTCCTGTTTTGCGCAATAGTAGGTGAGCCCTGCAGTTATCGCTGTAATGAGTGGCAGAGTTAGAATGAATCCAGTTTTTTGTGCACTGTGCGCTTTGAGATGCTGTGAAAACTGAAAAATTGTCACTTGAATACGGCAAATTGCTTGTTCTATATACCGCTCAAAGACTCGTGCTGAGAGTGATGCTGCCGTGCCGGGATGAAGCAAAATGCCGCTTGCTGTGTTGAAGGTACATAGTTTAACGTCGATGTTGTTTGGGTTTTGGTCGCATGCTAGGAAGAGCTGTGGCTTTTCAATGCCTTGTTCGATACTTATTTTACAGATTAGCTCATGGAGCTGTGGACATGCTTCGACGGTAAGGTGGCGGATTGGCTGTGAGTATGGCATAGTGGCATAGCTAAAAACATCAAAAAAAACCTTTTCTAAGCTATTTTGTGGGCAGAACGATTCTCCCGAATTAATCCTGGTTAATTGTTGTTTGATTTCGGTGTTGTAGATACTTGTTGTTGTTGACATGATAGTGGCAGCTGCACAGAGTAGTCCGCAGGTGGTATATATGAATATGCGCATCGTGGGTCCTTTTGTTTCGGTTGCGCGGGTGATGTATATGTACTGTTCTGCCTTATATAAAAACAAGAGTTGTTTATTGCTTTTTTCTCTGTTGTCTTGCTACTTTTTCCAACAACATCTCATGGCATGTATCAACCTGATTCAAAAAGGTGATTACATGCATATACGACAAAAGGTGGGATCTCGTGGAGAATCCCTGGCGGTTGATTATTTGAGTGATCATGGCTATACATTGGTCACCAGTAATTTTCTGGTACACCATGTGGGCGAGATTGATCTCATTATGAGGCACCAAAATGTTCTGGTTTGTGTGGAGGTCAAAACTCGGTATAGTGTTGCGGTGCCGTTTGAGTTTTTAGTGCCGCGCTCAAAGCAGCGTAAGATTATTGCCACGGCAAAATTCTTTGTTCAGCGACAGCAGGCGCATGATTTTGTGGTACGATTTGATGTAGTTTTTGTCGACCTGAGTGCTGGAGCGCCAGTTATTACGCACATTCCGAATGCTTTTTGGGTGTAAAATTATTTATTGGGGGCGGTGTCGGTAACACTTGGAATAATCCAGGTGAAGAAGAGCTTTTCTACAAAGGGTATGGAGAAACTGAGATCAACAGGCAAATTCTTGCGTATTACCGGCATGAACGAATAGTGGAAGACATTGCTATCTACAGCCAGCAGCTACTTCTAACTGCAGATGGCGGCAGTGACAGGGCGGAGATGTATCAACAGTTCATAAGTATGTTTGAAACTCGAGGTGTTATAGCCATTGCATTCGAAACAGACGTTGCCTTACAAGAATGCTGAGGCTTACTCAGTAATAAGATCAAAATCAACTTGCAACGCTTTGGCGATTGCCTTGAGTACCTTTGTGGTTCCGGTGCGATCACCTTTTTCCAGTTGCGAAATGTATTGCTTTGAAACGTTTACCATTTCTGCTAATGCCGTTTGAGAGAGGTTACGGTATTCGCGGAAGATGGCAATGGGGCTCTTGTCTGTTGCTAATTGTTGCGCAATCTCTAACGGGAAATTCTCTTCGTTTGCTTCTTTTATTTTTTTTATATCTTGAAGATCTTCAAGATCCTCAAGAAGCTCGACAATCTTATTGTATTGTTTAATGGGAAGAAGGGCGTACTCAGGCGCCTTGTCTTTGTAAATTATTTGCGGGTTGAGCTTCATTTGTATGCTTCTTGTCTATGTTCAATTTTGAAAACGCTTATAATCAGTACACAATCTATTATTTCATAAATAATTTGATAATCGCCTTGCCGGAGCCTATAGGACGCTTTTGAGTTAACCATTTTCGTGAAATTATTGTTAGCGGCATACGGGTTCATTGCCAACACAGCCAATTTCTGATTGATTAAATTTTGGATGGCACGCGGTATTTTACGAAATGATTTAAGTGCTTGGTTTTCTATCCTTATTATGCACTTCATGTCAACTAAAATAGCGAAAAATAAAGAGTCCTGTCAACTTTTGGTTGTCAGCTGGTTTGCTTGCCGGCGTTTGAATAAGAAGTAAAAAGGGATACCGCTGACGGTAAAGAGTGCTGAAACCATCATGGTTGTAAGTGTTGCTTGCGATATGATCCACATGCAGAAAAGGGCTGCTATGGCCGTTATGGCCAAAGTGGGGAGTGAGCAGTGCTCCTTTCTGCTGAGTGTGAGCAAGGCTAAACAGCAACTGAGATAGACGAGTAAGAATGAGATAACCGAAACGTCAATAATGGCAGCAACTTGTTCGTGGAGGCTTTTCGTGCTGAGCATAGCAAGGAGCGGGGTGACGCCCAGGCCACTGATGATAAGTCCCCACCATGGAGCTCCTTCTTTTGTTTCGCGGCAAAAGAATTCGGGAAATAAACCGGCTTTACCAAGCCCGTATGCGATTTGACCACTGGTGAGTGTCCAGGCGTTGAGAGTGCTCAGGCACACAATGGAGGAAATAATAGCAATCCAAATTCCCCAATTTCCCCCTAGCGCCGCTTGTGCAGCATCGACATACGGAGCAGCTGAGGTTGCAAGTAAGTGGCCAGGCACGGCTCCCATGATACTAATACTGTTGAACAGGTAGAGGAGGGCGACGCAGCTGGTACCAATAATGAGCGCCAGCGGAATAGTTCGTTGGGGATTTTGTACAAGACCAGCCGGTGCGGTTGCTGATTCAAGACCAATAAACCCCCAAAAAGTTATGAGTACAATGCGGCTTAGGAGCGTATGGAGTGGGAGTGTCGCTACTTCACTGCTTATTATTAAGTTGGCGATGTTGTAATACGGCAAAATAAGAAGTGGCAGGGCAATGAGCGGGATGAACTTGAGGATTGTTAGAAAGAATTCGGCTCTGCCAACCATGTGGGCATTCCGCAAATTGATGGCGGTTACTGCTATGAGGAGCAGTAGTTGTATCATAAAGTAGGAAATAGCGGAGTCAATGCCAAGGATTGGCCGCAAGTAGCCAACGCATGCCGCAAATACTACGGTAGTACTGATCCAGGAAATGAGCCAATATGTCCAGCCGACAAAGAACGCAGCACTGGGCCCGAATGCTTTTTGGACATATACGTGTGGGCCGCCGGTTTCTGGATAGCGAGAGCAGAGCTGCCCAAAAACGTAGGCGAGTGAGATTGCTCCCAGACCAGAGAGGATCCAGCCGAGGAAAGTGTAGACACCAAACGGGGCAAGGGTGGTTGGTAAAATGAAAACACCAGAGCTAATTTGGCTGCCAGTGACAAGAGCGAGGACGGGCCAGAAGCCGATCTTCTTGTGTGATTTGTGCATTATATACTTTCAATAGCTTGTTTTATGCGTGCGAATATATCGAATTGATCGGAAAACCGTCAACAGAGTATAAGCGCTCGTTGCTTTTGGTGCAAAAATCTTTATACTTCCGGCCACTGATTTTAATGGAGAGATGGCTGAGTGGTTGAAAGCGCTCGTCTCGAAAGCGAGTATACCTTAACGGGTATCGTGGGTTCAAATCCCACTCTCTCCACCAGTTTTCGCGTGTAGTGTGCTCAGTCGCATCGCTACGACTGGCTGCGCCGGCTAAGTCTACTTCTTCTCCATCCTCCCAAGATCCCATCATGCTTAACCTCAAACCATCCGTAGCTCTCGTATATTCTCTTGCTGCCGGCCTTGCGCCGGTTGACGTGCTGGAAAAAGAGCATATCGACGATGCATTGGCATGGATTGCAAGCGGGGCGCCCATTTTTAGAACAGCAAAGCCAGATGTCCCACCAAAGCACTTAGTTTCTTACTTCTTACTTTTTGATGAAGCGGCCAAGAAAGTTTTGCTGGTCGATCATAAAAAAGCGTAGTCATGGCTGCCATCTGGCGGGCATGTTGAGCCAGATGAAGATCCCAAAGAGACAGTGCGTCGTGAATGCGAAGAAGAACTGTTTGTTCCGGCTGAATTTTGGCGAGAAGAGCCATTATTTTTGACCTCCAGAGTTACTATTGGCCTTACGGCCGGGCATACCGATGTTACTTTTTGGTATGTACTCAAGGGGGACTCGCAAAAAGAGTACGCCTTTGATGCCGAAGAGTTTAACGCTATTGCCTGGTTTGGATTTGATGAAATTCCGTATGAAAAAGCTGATCCGCACTTACGTCGTTTTATCGAGAAATTGAAGCCCCTCTTATAGGCGTGGGGTGCG
>JAUPVI010000010.1 GCA_030917105.1 Candidatus Babelota bacterium | reverse complement strand
TAAAACAAGAAGTTATTGCTTTTTTCGGCCCACCAGGTTCTGGTAAGGGTACGGTTGCACAGATATGGCAGGAAGGGGGAGATGTGCTTGCACTCTCAACCGGCTCGCTCTGTCGTCAACATATCCAAGAACAAACGGTTTATGGGAAAGAGTTTAAGAAGCTTCTTGATAGTGGACAATTAGTTCCTGATGCGCTTATGGGTGCTATGGTTCGTGACTGGCTTGTCGCGCACAATAATCATGCCGGAGTAATTATTCTTGATGGTTATCCGCGGACAGCTGAACAGGTGAACGATTGGCACACAATGATGCTGCAAGATATGGCAGGGTTTTCCCATCGTGTAGTTTTTTTTGATATTTCAGCAGAAGTTTTGATTGGTCGGCTTGGTAAGCGGTTGACTTGTAGCAACTTGCGCTGTCAGAAGGTATACTCTCTGAGCGAATCTCTGAGTGCGTGTCTCGATTGCGGAGCACTTTTAGTGCGGCGTCGTGATGATGAACCGGAAGTCATAGAGCAGCGGTTAAAGGCGTACGCAAAGCATAAGCAAGCGCTGTTGATAGCTTGCAAGGCTCAGGGAATTGAAGTAAAAATTTTTAATGTAGATCAAGTGCCGTACAAAGAAATGTTTGAACAGTTTTTGGTGGCCTTGAATGAGAACTCCAGTACTGTCCAATGGTAACAATCAAAAATAAGGCAGCGCTCATTAAAATGCGCGAGGCTGGGCACAAACTAGCGTCAGTTATGCAGGGAGTACTCCCTTCTATTGTAGATGGGCTAGCGACTGCAGCACTGGATGCTGAAATTGAAGCACGGATGCGGGCGCATGGTTTGCAGCCAGCCTGTAAAGGATTTAAAGGATATCGCCATGCGAGTTGCATATCGGTTAACGATATTGTGGTCCACGGTGTGCCGTCGCAAGAAACTCGGTTAAAAGCCGGCGATTGCGTGACGGTTGATATAGTCGGCATTAGTAAGGGGTATCATGCTGACATGGCACGAACGATCATTGTTCCTGGCTTGAAAGAGCCGGCCGCAGAGGTAGTTCGGCTGATAGAGGTAGCTGAGCAGTCACTTAAACGAGCACTTGAAGTTGCCCGGCCGGGAATCCGGCTTGGAGTTGTTTCTCGTGCTATCCAACAAGTGGTAGAAACTGCCGGTTTTGGGGTGATTCGGGATTTTGTAGGCCATGGTATTGGTCGACAAATGCACGAAGATCCTCAAGTCCCAAACTATGATACGGGGGATGAAGGACCAATTTTGCGGCCTGGCATGACATTGGCTATAGAGCCAATGATTACTGTCGGATCGCCAGAAATCGTTATTCTTCCTGATGGATGGAGCGTGCAGACGAGGGATCGCAGTTGGGCGGCTCACGTTGAAAACACCATCGCAATAACAGAAAATGGGGTTGAAGTTTTGACCCAAGTACGGTAGTACAGAAGTAACAATAGTTAGTATCCAAATATACGAGAGAACACTCTATGAGCAAGAAGCAAGAAGTTATCGTCATTAACGGAACGGTTGAGAAGGCGTTGCCAAATGCAACATTTCAAGTAATTATTGACGGGAACCACTTGGTTTTAGCTCATGTTTCAGGTAAAATGAGGATGCATTATATCAAATTGTTGCCTGGCGACCGTGTTGCGGTCGAAATGTCACCTTATGATCTGACCAAGGGTCGCATCGTATCTCGGTACGATGCAGTTCGTACTGAACGGCCCGCTGTACCGCGTGATCGCTCATAAAAAGACGAACGCCGGTTCGGGGGTTTGAAGGCTGAACAGTATGCAACAAATGGTGATTTAAGAAATTGGAGTACAAGTAAGATGAAAGTAAAAACTTCGGTTAAAGTAATGTGTGGTGATTGTAAGATCATCCGTCGATGCCGCGTCGTTCGCGTCATTTGTCAAAAAAACCCGCGTCATAAGCAACGTCAAGGTTAATGAAGCTGAAAAAACGATAGTTCGGTATAAGGAATAGCATAAATGGCACGTATAGAAGGTGTATTTCTTCCTAAAGAAAAACGGGTTGAAATCGGGTTAACATATATTTTCGGCATCGGTCTTCCAACATCACGTAAAATTCTTGGCGATGCAAAAGTCGACATGGATACTCGGGTTAAAGATTTGAGCTCAGCTCAAGTTGCTGCAATTCAACAAGAAATCAACGCTGGTTATAAAGTTGAAGGTGACTTGCGTAAAGAAGTTACTCTTGATATTAAGCGCCTCCAAGAAATTGGGTCTTACCGTGGCTCACGCCATAAGCGCTCTTTGCCGGCTCGTGGACAACGTACAAAGACGAATGCTCGTACTCGCAAGGGTCCGCGTAAGTCAAGTAACATCGTGGCGAACAAAAAGATTGCTACTAAGAAGTAAGCGTTGAATCAAGGGATTTGCAATGGCCTATAAAAAGAAAACAAAAAAGAATGCGAAGCGTAACGTTGAAGCGGTAATTGCTCACGTTAAGGCAAGCTTCAACAATACAATGGTAAGTGTCACAACCACTGGGGGTGATGTATTAGTGCGTGGTAGCTCCGGACAACTTGGTTTTAAAGGTGCTCGTAAGGGTACACCGTTTGCGGCAACTCAAATTGCGAATAAGCTCGCAAAAGAATTGTCCATTATGGGGGCACGTTCTATGGAAATCAACTTACAGGGACCTGGTTCTGGACGTGATTCAGTGGTGCGAGCGTTTCAAGCCGCTGGATTGACCGTAACCGCACTTCGCGATGTAACGCCGCTTCCTCACAATGGAGTGCGAGCGCCAAAGAAGCGTCGTGTGTAGCAATAGGGACAGAGCTAGAAAGGGCAAGTGACTATGTCAAAGTATTTTAAACGTGATAAATTCTATGCTGATGCATTTGGTTTCCAAATGAAAGGCGATAAAGACGGTGTAGCAACCGCCAAAAGCAGTGCGAAAAAAGGCGCTGCTAATGCGAATAAAAAAGTATCTGAGTATTGTAAACAGTTAAAAGAAAAGCAAAAATTGCGATTCTTGTACGGTGTTTCAGAAAAACAATTCCGTACCTTGTTCGAGAAGATTTCTCGTCAGAAAGGTATTACCGGTGAAAACTTCTTGATGGCGCTTGAGCGTCGTCTTGATAACGTTGTGTATCGATTGAAGCTTGCATCGACTCGTAAGCAGTCCCGCCAGTTGGTGGTTCATGGTCACGTGTTGATTAATGGCTTGCGCGTTAAGTCGCCCTCGGTCCTCGTTGAAATTGGTGACGTTGTTGCATTGGCACCACGTTCTCAAGAGAAAGAAGCGTTTGTCAAAGTCGTTGTAGAAAAACGATTCAACCGTAGCATTAAGGTTCCTGAATGGCTCTTGCTAAACAAGGAAACTAAGGCTGGTGAAGTTGTTCGTTATCCAGTGCGTTCCGATATTACCACACCGTTTGAAGAGCATTTGGTTGTTGAGCTTTACTCACGGAACTAAGTAGTGAAATAGAGACGAAAACATATACAGTGATAGATAGCGCGTTGGAATTGAATTAGGAGCGGTGCATGCAAGGTAAAATGTACAAAGGTCTCATTCTTCCAAAGCTTTCATGGCAAGGCAAAACGTCTAAGACGTTTGGTGAACTTGTAGTGGAGCCTTTGGAGTCTGGGTATGGAGTAACGTTGGGTAATGCCCTTCGTCGTATTATGTTGGCATCTATTGAAGGTGCGGCGGTTACATCCGTGGTTATTGAAGGGGTTAATAACGAATTTGCGGTTATCCCTGGCGTAGTTGAAGATGTATTGCAAGTGGTACTCAACATTAAAGGTTTGGTTGTTCACAACACGACTGGTGAATCAGGCAAAATGCGCTTGGTTAAACGAGGTCGTGGTCCGGTTTATGCATCGGATATTTCTTGTGATGCGCACATGAGCATTGTGAATCCTGACCATTTGATTGCAAACTTGGCGGAAGACGGCAAGCTTGACATTGATTTTTTTGTTGAAATGGGTCGTGGGTATGTACCTGCGCAATGGCCATATGCAAAATCGTTGCAGCAAGATGGTAGAATCTATGTTGATGCATTGTTCTCGCCAGTACAAAGGGTTGAATTCCGTGTGGAAAAGACTCGTGTGGGCGAGGCTATCGACTACGATAAATTGTACTTATCGGTTACAACTAACGGGGCCGTAAAGCCACCAGATGTTGTCCACTATGCGGCATCAGTACTTCGTACGCAACTTGAGCATTTCTTGAGTGCAACCGAAATTCCATTTAATGAGATTTCAGTGGGTATTCAACCACAAGCAGTGGCGTCGCCGACTGCGGAAACTCACCGTAATCCAACCAAAGGGTTGCCTGTTGAGCTGTTTTTACGCCCAATCGATGAGCTTGAGTTCTCGGTACGTGCGCATAACTGTTTGATTGGTGCTGGTGTTAAGCGTGTTATCGATCTGGTTAATTTGACCGATGATGATATTCTTAAAATCAAGAACTTTGGTCGCAAGTCACTTCGTGAAGTGAAAGAGATCTTACAAGCATTTAATCTGAGCCTTGGCATGAACGTCAAAGAGCTTGATTTGAAGCGTTTAATTAAAGAACAAGAAGATGAGGCCGGGCTATGAGACACCAGAAGGGTAATCACCCAATGAATATGTGCATCGGATTCCGTATGTCATATTTAAGAAACCAAACAATTAATCTGATTATGAATGGTCATTTGTCTACAACAAAGACCCGCGCAAAACAAATTCAACGTTTTGCGGAAAAAATTGTGACTGTTGCCCGTACCGGAACAGACTTCAATACGATTCGTCGTGTTAATGAGTTGCTTCCGTACTCAAAAGATGCGTGCAAGAAGCTTATTGCTGAAATTGCACCGCGTTATACTCAACGACCTGGCGGCTACACTCGCGTGATCCCATTGGGACGACGTCCAAGTGATACAGCGCCGATCGCTCGTATTGAGTGGGTTTAAAACGTAGTAATGAGAGAAGGAGTCGGTCGTAAAAGCCGGCTCCTTTTTTTTAGGGGTAAGAATATGGAAAACATACTGTTTGTTGTGGCTGCTGATACATTTAGGGAGTCTTAATGTTGACGCCAGAGACAATTTCTGCTCAAATCCAAGAGGTGTTAGAGCAGTTGCAGCCATACTTTTTGATGCATGGTGGCCATATAACTTTTCAGCGATTTGATCCTGCTGATGGTACGGTGTATGTAAAGCTAACTGGCTCCTGCGACGGGTGCCCTTCTTCGGGGTATACCTTATCGTTGCTGGTCGAGGCTGAGTTAAAAAAAGAAGTGCCGCAAGTACTACGGGTCGTTGCTGAAGGGCTGCGAGAAGAAGAGGAATAAGCGTGGGGGCCTTGTTCGCCTCTTGATCAAGTTGACTGACGGTGTTGGCATTTCCTCATTTCTATAGCACCCGGTTCGATGACAGAGCCCGGGAAAAAATCGGGGAATGTGAACTGTTCATAGGTATTGTTGGCGATGATGCGGTCATAGTGGTTTGGCCATTGGATGAGCATGATAGGAGGATGGTCTTTATACCTAGTTCCGTGCATTGCATTTATTTGGAAGCACAGACCGTTATCTGTATAACCACAAGGATGAACTACGAACACTCGTCGGTTGAGAATGTTTGCGACATATGGCATATCGGCGCCGTTTAACCATATGTCGCCCGGTGTAAGCGTTTTTCTTGTAGTGGTGAGTGCCGCATGCACTTCTTTGCGATGATTCCAAAAAAAACCAGTTAACCCGTGCCAGCCGCAATAGCCATCACCTTGGCATAGGGCGATTTGTGCCACTGGACATAAGATAATGCATCCGTTTGTCTGTCGTACTTCTCCGTCTTTAGCTGCTTCCTCTATGCTGCACAACCGCATGTCTGTAGGCGCAATGTACTGCTGTGTGAAGAATGAAATTTTATAACCTCCAAAAAGAGCGCGAAAACCTTCTGCTTCTTTGGTAAGTTCCTGGGTAGGTTTTAACCATTTTTCTAGATAAGTTTGGTCTGCTTCTCTACCGCATTGTCTTTTATCTTTACTTAGACCTTGGCACCGGCGTTGAGTCTTCGTATTCCGATGCTTACACTGTGTGCAAGCCCAATATTCTTTTGATTCGGGGCTACCTGTCGGATCGAAATTTGCCCAAGTATTGCATGGATTTCCGTGAGCGTTCAGGGTCAGACACCTTTTAGATCCCTGCCTTCCACCAAAATCACTTGCTAGCGTTATTGTATGGCAAGCGGGGCATTGCCAGTGATCATGATACTGGCATGCGCACATCATTTGAAAAGGGCTATTTGCATTGGGACAATCTTCGTTACATCGCCATGCTAAGCATTTTTTATTGTTACATCGCAGCTCTGACTTATCTGTGTTTTGCTGGCCGCATATACCGCAGGTCCAAGCACTGTTTAAGAAGGTTGTTTGTTGCGGTTCGAGTGCATACTGTTTGATTATCTCATAGTGCTCCTTAAAGCCTGTGTTGAGATATTCTTTTGCAGGGAAGGGCGGCTGGCACTGCCCACAATAGCAGTCGGTATTGATAGTGCGTTCTTCTTCGGATAGCGATGTATAATGAGTAATTCCTTTTTTTTTCATAATATGTAAGGCTTCATTGGCTAACGTCAGTGGATATGCAGAAGCTAGCTTGAATGGGTTGCCGCACGTAGTACAGCAGCTTTCTTTTATTGGCCCCTGTACTTCAATGGAACAGACATGGCACCGGATGCGATAGCAGTTTATACACTCTTCTTTTGACCCATCAATTGGCTGATTTTCTGTGCATTGCGGCATTCTGCAGTGCCACCACCCGCATTGTTCACAATCTACATCTCTTTCTAAGTTCCCTGCGTGTCCGCAATTGGTGCATGTCCACGCATGTCCCTGAAGCGGGCGAGTAATGATTGCTTCAGGCATGGGCGCTGATTCTAACGCTTCTCTGCTCTCTATGAGCGGTGGGGTTGCGGGTCTGAATGCAGGTTTTGCATCAAGCAATGGCACGCTGTCTGGGCGTTCTATTAAGAGGTCTTTGTTTGGTATTTTTTCTTCTATACGAGTATGTGGTTGAGGTTCTTCGGGTTGCGAGGTCGTGGGTGCCTTTACAGTTGTAGTAGCGCTCGTTTCCGGTCGCAGCGAAACTTCTGTCGCCGACATTTCTGGGGAAGTTAGTAATAGGGTAGATAATCTCTCTTCATCAACGTTCCTTACGAACGGGATGCTCGCAGGACTGACCGGTCGTTCAGGTGCTGTTATTGAAGGTGTAATTAGTCGTGGTGCTTGCTCTGTGGGTTTATCTAAAGACGAGGCTGTCGATGCTGGCACTCCCGCTTCTGGAGCTTTTTCGATAGGTATGGTTGATGGTCCTGTTAATTCTCTGTGCTGATCAGAGAGTTTGACTGTTTCGGGAATTTTTTCAACGGGCGAGGGTTGTTGGTTTGTTGTATGAGTTGTTGGCTTTTTAGCACTTGGCTTGGGAGTTGCTCTTGGTTGTGGCCTGCTTACTACGGGGCTGAGTTGGTTTGATGCCCCTGGGGTAGCAACCAATTGCTGTGGTGTTTTTTTCTCTCGCAGCGCAAGCAACAGCGCAAGTGTTGTAAGAGATCCCCCAGCTAAGAACATACGAGGATTCTTCTTTATGAGGCGAATAATTTTTTCTCGCAGGGATGGTTGCGGTGTAATTTCAGCTGCTTGAGTGCTGGTGAACGTTGTCAGTAAAGAAAAACAGACCGTGAGAATTACTTTCTTATACATTTTTTGTGTCCTTGTGTGTTTCTTGAAGGGTGCTAATAATCATCTCAAGGTAGTGTTGCGCTTCTTCTGCTTTTTCGGCCAATGCTTGGGCGTCGGCGAACTTTACGACCTGGGCATACGAGAGCAGTTCTTTAATAGCTGGGTGAAGTTTGGCTGGAATTTCGCTACGGCCAGAGACAAAATCCCATAATTCATCATCAGTTTTGTCCAGTACTTTCCAACCGTGAAGTCTGACGAGGTATTGTTTGAAAAAAAATGTTGCGGCGCCAAAAAAGCGTTTGTAGTTTATTGGTTGTCGACTCAATAGAAAACCGAGTGCTTTGAGTTCTTGGGTGCTCCATTGTTCAAGCGTGAGTGGTGGGCGGTACCAGTAGCGGTACCAGACTAAAAAGCTAATGACAAGCGTAAAAAGGATTGTTCCGGCACCGATTATCATCATGCCCTGTGTGGTTTGCCACCAAGCAGGAAGTTGGTATGTGTAGAGCGGGGTAAATGCATCGGCTAATGAAGTAGGAGAGGATTGGTTCATGAACGAGCCCTTGTATGAAAAAAGTTTGCCAGTGCATCAACGAGTGAACACCCAACCTCAACATCGAGCACCGAGAATTTATGTTTCCTGAGTAATTGTTTTTGATCATGTAATCGTTTGCCCAGGAGGAGGTTTAGCTCCCTGCCGGCGCTGCCGCTCGTGTTCAGAAGGACCACATCTCCTGTTTCTGGGTCGAGTGCCGGGATAATGCCAACCGTAGGAAGTGATCGCTCTCGTGGGTCGATAATGCGCACGGCAACGGCCTCATTTTTTGAACCAAGATATGAGAGGAGGGCGGTGGTACCCTCCAGCTCAGTAATCCAGTCAGATACTACAAAAACAATCGCATTACGCAATCGCAACGAGGCAATGTGCTTAAGCGCGGCTTCAAAATTGCCGGGCCCTTTGGTTTGCGAGCCAGCGGAGAGTAATTCATAGACGAGTTGTGCGCTGTAGGTCGCCCCTTTTTGCGGTGGAAGATACTTGAGTACCTTGTCGGCAAACACCAGAATACCAATCTTATCGTTGGTATTCTGCGCCATCATGGCTAAGCAGGCTGCCACATTGCGGGCGTAGGTTTCTTTGAGTGCCTCTTGTGAGCCGGTGGTTAGTGAGGCAGAGATATCGAGCATCACCATAACAGTACGTTCCCGTTCCTGCACAAACTCTTTTACCATCAAGCGGTTCATTTTAGCCGAGCTTTTCCAGTCAATACTGCGGATTTCATCCCCGAGTTCATAGTTGCGGATGTGGGCAAATTCAAGCCCGCTTCCGCGGAAAGCAGAGGAAAAATCGCCGGACATATCGGCGCTGGTTAAGCGTTTAACAACAATTTTGAGGTGCGCAACGAGGGCGCGAATTTCACGGTCTTTCATGGCGGAGAACATACTGCAGAAATGGGTGCGTGATCAAGTGTTTCGTATTGCAGTTGTGTTGCGGGCACAGCCTTGTGGTATACTTTCGGCCCATAATTTCCGGTACGAGGAGGCCCAATGATTCTTTTTGTGGTGGCGACCGCCGCACTTACGTTATTTAGTACTGCCGTTTTGTTATATGTTTCTTTGGCTACTGGTCTTGGGCCATGGATTGGGCCGATGCTGGTTGTTTTGTGTCGCATTGGCATATGGATGACGCAGCGTCGTCATGAAGCGCATACAACAGCGCTGGCAACTATCATTGCCTCCTATGGCGGAGCAATTGCAACCGGCATAGGTTTTTCACTAACAACTTTATATTTTGTTGATGCGGTCACTTGGCATGCATGGATGGCAGATCCGCTCTGGTTTTGCGCATTGATGGCATTGCTAGTGCTCAGCGCCGGCTTGTTTGGGGTCGCGCTTGCTCGTCGTATTGCACCGGCATTGCTGGCCGATGCGACTATCTCATTTCCGGTGAGCGCTGCAATCATTAGTGCCATTGAAGGGGCGCATGGGCTCGCGCATAATCTATTTTTCGGGGGTGGCATATTGCTTGCTGGTGTTGTTGGAATAGTCCGTGATGGTTGGGGCTTGGTACCGGAACTTGTGCCGGTTGCGTGGTTACTGCTGCCGTCGGTTTTTGGGTCAGTGGCTGTTTTTGAATTAGCGCCGGTGTGTTGGGCAGCAGGGTTTTTGGCTGGCAGTTCAATTGTACTGCCGTTATTGGTTGGTATGGCGGCAAAATATGCAGTCTTGATGCCACTGTGGCAGGTTACGCGTGATGTGGCATGGGGGGGGCTCTCGCTGCTACAAGCCTCTGATATCACCTTTGCATTTTGTAGTGGACTCCTTCTGAGTGGGCTCTTGAAATCATGTTGGCAAAGTCCGGCCCGCTTATGGCAGCAGATGCGGTGTGCGGTTGCGACGCTCAGTAAAAATACTGTGGTTGTGCGACAAGGGGTTGGCATGGAGTTGCTTGCTGGCGGCACGATAGCTGGTATCTGTGTGGCGCTTGGCATGCCAATTATGGCTATTGGTGTGTTTATCGGATTCTTGGTGCCGCTGCTTGAGAATTTAGGGAACTTTTCGGCTCGAACTGGGCTTGCAACGTATGGCCGGTACATGACGCTGATTATGCTGCCGCTCCTCTGTATTCCAGGGGTTACGCCGCTACAGATTGTGGTGGTGTGTACTCTGATCGGTATTGCCGGTGCGGCCGTTGTTGATACGCTTTTTTCCTATAAGATAGGACAGCACTTTCAGATTTCTGAAGCCCGACTGCGCTGGGCGCAACTGGCTGGCATAGTGCTGACAGCAGTTATGGTTGGCTTTTTGATGTGGCTTCTCTGTACCTCGTTTACTCTTGGGCAGTCACCGCTGGTTGCACATCGTGGCATTTCGCGTGCGCTGCTTATGAAAACTTTTCAGTTCAATGGCCTCATGGTGCTGCTGGGAGTGATTTTTGGATTCATTCTGGAGCGGTGCAAGGTGAATGCTGTTATGGTGTTTGGGGGCCTTATTATGCCCAATAGCCTGATTATTGCGTTGGCAATTGGTGCTGCATGGCGTGGAATGACAACGCGAGTGGAGCAATGGACCTTGTTTTGGTCTGGGGTGCTGGCCGGTGATGTGTTATGGATGCTGATAGGGATGGTGCGGGGATTGTGCAACTAGAGCTGTTGTTCATAGAAAATGGGGCGCTTGTACAAGCGCCCCGAATAATCGGGGTCGAGTCATCTCCTCCCGGCTGACAGATGTCTACCACTCAGATTTCATCGCCCCATGCCTAGATTCTCCCTCACTTTTCCGGGACTGTCAATAGAGCAAATCATTCATATTCCATTATGGTGGGCATATGAAAAAATGCTCGCCATGACAATGTAGCTTTGTGTTAATAGTTTATACGTGGTTACCACAGTGCATCTACAATTTCTTGCAGCGCTTTTGGCAACTTAATAGAACCATCTTCCTGCTGATACTGTTCCATCAATGCAACCATAAGCCGTGGCAATGCAAGGCTTGAGGCATTTAAAGTATGTGCCAGCGTAGGTTTTTTTGTTTCTGCATTGCGGTACCTAATTTGTGCACGTCGCGCTTGGAAGTCGGTACAGTTTGAGGCTGAAGATACTTCTTGGTGGCGGTTTTGCCCCGGCAACCAGACTTCAAGGTCGTACGTTTTTGCAGAGCCGAATGAACAATCTTGGCCGGCAAGAAGCACCACTTGATACGCAAGACCAAGTTGTTGCAGAATACTTTCGGCGCACCCAACCATTTGTTCCAGTTCTTGGCGGGAATCTTGTGGTTTGGTAATGGCATACAGTTCAACTTTTTCAAATTGGTGAATGCGGATGATGCCACGCTCCGCGGCGCCATAGCCACCGGCTTCACGGCGAAAACAACTGGTCCAAGAAGTGTAGCGGATAGGTAATTGTGTTTCTTCCAAAATCTCATCAGCATGAACGTTGGTCAAACTCACTTCAGCCGTTGGAATGAGGCAGAGGTTGTCCTCTTTTACTTCATAAAAATCACCAGCAAATTTTGGGAGGTTGCCGCCATTATATAAGGCTTTTTCGGTGACAAGGTATGGCGGTATAACTGGCAAAAAATTATGGCGGGCATTGTTCTTGAGCATCATTTGTGTGAGTGCATAGATAATTTTAGTGCCCATTGGAGTGTAATACACAAACTGCGCGCCGGACATCTTGGCGGCAACGTCCAGATCAAACCACTTATTAATATCATTTAATTGGAGGTGGTTGCGCGGGGTGAAGGAGAACTGAGGAATAGTGCCCCATGACCTGACTGTAACGTTTTCTGCCTTGTTTCCTACCGGAACTTCATCTTCGGGCAGGTTTGGGCATCGAAGCCACACATGATTGAGCGCTTCTTGTGCGGCAGCCAATTTGGTTTCATCTTCTTTGAGTTGTTTTCCTAGAGCAATAGACTTTTCTCGCACTTCTTGAGTGACAGCACCACCTTTGGATAGATTGTTCTTTTCACTGCGGAGCGATTCAACCGCTATTTGGAGCTCACGGACGATGCGATCTTTTTCGATCAGTTCGTGAGTTGGGAAATCGGGGTCTTTTTTTGTTAGGCGAGCAATAACGTCCGTTGGGTTTGTACGCAGTAAGTGTAAATCTATCATAAGGATACCTCTGTATATGAAAAGAGACCGGCAGTGTAAATAATCCGACAGGTTTAGGGAAGAGGGTGCGCCGAAAGCTTTTTTTTTATGATTTCTTTACAAATGCATGAGCGCTTGTATGCACTGCAAGCGTTTTAAGTTAACCGCAGCCGCTATGAGTATGATTATGAAGAAGAATTTATTTTTGTTTTGCTTTTTAGCCAGTACTTTTCTATCTCTATGGGCTGATATTACCTTTGAGTCTGATGATGCACTTCTTTCTGTGGGTTTTGGTGCAACATTTAACTACAATCCACCATTTCCTGCTCAGCAAAGTCAGGGAACTATTGAGCACCTCATTAACGCCCCATTCGACGGTTCCTCTGGTTTTAATTGTGTTAATTTCAATATAAAGCAGGACTATCAAACTTTTGGTCGGCTAGTGAATGGAACTTATACTCCGGCTGCTGGTAATCCTTCATTACCGAGTGCGAATACAACAACTATAGCGCTTCATGACTACGGTTATTTGTATGGGACTAATAATTTTACGGTGTACGATCTGACTGTTGCGACAAGCAATAATCTTCTCTCTGGTTCTTTTAATTTTACCAGACCACTTTCGTTGGGAAACAACGTTGGGCTGACTTGTGCATTAACAACACCGCTGAACCAGAATATTGTGCTCGATGGCGGGACATTGACAGTCACCACTGACCTGGTTTGTGCGAGTAACGTAAGTATTACTGGCACCGGTACAGTGACCACTCTTGATGCGAGTGGCAATACTCATGCCTTTACTTTCGGAAGGTATTACAATATACCACTTTCTGGAAACATAGTATGGCGCGACTGTGCTGGCATGCGATTGCAAAGTAGTATTTCTTTGAGCGGTGACTGGGTGTTTGACGGCGTTTGTTGTCTTGATGGAGGTGGGTCAACCATTGACTTGAGCGCGGGGGGATCTATTTCAGTGAATTATGGTTCCTCATTACTTTTAAAAAATGTCGTTATTAAAGGCCTTACAAACGCTAATTTTTTACTTCTTACTCATGCAGAGGAGGCTGATGGTATCGTATTGCTGGACAGAGTTACACTGTGCCTTGCTGAAGCGCTTGATATGAGCGCGGGGCGTATTACTGTTGTTGGCGATTCTATGTTTGTGCTTGGTAACTACAATTGGACGATTCATGCCACGGCGGTGCTTACTGTAGATCGGGCTACGCTTTCACTCAATGTGTTAAGTAATGATACCATTGCGTATAGTAGTACTCTGTTAGTTCCCACTCCTATTTTTGTTGATCGTGTTAAGAATACTGATAATATTGCCGCTAATATAACGGCAGGAAATCTTGTTTTTTCCGGCGGTGGTGTTATTGCAGAGGTAAGTCAGGTTTTGGTTGCCGGTTCCATTGGCGGTGGTGGAGCACCAATTATTCTTACACAGACGAACATTTTGTCGCCAAGTGATTCTATAGTTTTTTCTTCTTCACAGGATGTAGATGGTGGTGGATCGCGTATTACTTTTGCAAATCCTGGGACCCCCCAATTTACTGTTGCTGCTGGACAAACCGTAACGCTGCGAAATATTGAATTATATGGCATAACCAATACCACTTTCTCGCTCGGTGAGGGGGCAGTTATCTCAATTGGTGAAAATGTTATTTTTAGTTTGGCAGAAGATGTTGTGTGGAGTCACGGTGTAATTGAATTTGACGCGCCCGAGCACACGCTAATTATCAAAAGCGATGGCCCGCAACATACATTCACCTTGCAGTCAGCACCAACCGGCGAGTCGTATGTAACGCATCTCAATCTTCAAGGGGGCACGATTGTCTTGCAAAATGTTGTATTTACTGGCTTACGACATGTTGCTCATGAATCAGTGATTGTCGATGGTGAGAGCTATCCTGGTGTTATTGCGTTAAATGGTTATGCGCGGGTAAATATTGCTGAAGAGTCTGTTGACCACATTTTTACCGTAAAAAATCTGGATAATTGTATTCTCCTGTGCGCCGCTACAAATACATTTACGGGGCGCATTACTTTTGATGATACAGCTCACAGCTCTCTCTCATTTGGTTCTATTTTGCAAAGTACTTCAAGTAATTCCTATCAGCCACCGATTATTACTTTTACAGGGGATAGCGTGATTAATGTATCATCCGTCAGTGGCAGTGCGTATTGTGTTTTTGATATGCCATCGGTTTCGATTATTAACACGACGGAAACTTCTTTTAATTTTGGTAATAACGGTGTTATTGTCGGAAGCAGAATCGATGTTTCTGGTAGCTCTATACGTCAGACAAGTGCGCGTGCTTTAGTTAATCCTGGAACGCAATTTAGCAGCACTCTCACAAGAGGTGCGATTGCTTTCTCTGAAGGTCTCATTTCGGCAATGACTGTCCGCTCTTTATATTTCCCGGGCGAAATTTCTTCTCTACCAGATTCAAGCGTGGTGCCTGTCGTGCACTATGAGTCTGCTATTCCTTTGACCCTCATGTGTGGCAATGTAAACCTTAGGGAACAATTAGAGCGTAAATATAGCAATTTCTCTATCTCACCCGACTATCTGCTGAATCTTACTTTCTGTGATGGCGTGCAAGTGCAGGCATCTGATGCGCCTGTAACTCTCAAAGGTGATGGTACTTTTACCGGTAGTGATGTCATAAATGTTATTGGAGGTACGCAGCAAAAACCGAATAAAATTGTAATAACGGACGATATTACTTTTAATGGCTATATTATGTTTCAAGAGGGAGCTGCGTTGTGCATAGAATGTGCCCCGTCATCAAGTCCCATAACTATTACATTCGGTGATACGAGTGGTATATCTTTTGGTGGTAATTCAACCTTGATGTTTACTGGGGCAGGCACAGTTCTTTTTGCTGACGGTTATCAGATGGCGTTTAATGGCGGTGATACTCTTATTATAGGCAAAGATATGCAGTGGTCTCTGTCTAATCAGAATATTTACCTTGCAGGCCTGGGGAGCGTTCAGTGCCAAGATGGCGGGCTTATTACACTTGAGCATGGTAGTGAAATGGTTTGCGGTGCTAGTTATTCGCAAATAGTTGCAAACTCCTTTGGCGATGCAGGGACCTATGGTGTAGTACTGCGGGCAAAAACAGGAGGCGGTGTTCGCGTGGGAGAAGTCATTGCTGTTGGTGAGCAGGCTTCGCGGCTTTCCTTCATAGGAAATAGTTCACTTAACTTTTCTCAAGGCGGGCGCATGATTATTGCGCAGAACGGAATTTGTGAGTGTAATGCGTTAGGCGGCGTAGCAAAATATGGGGTTATGGAGAGCATCGATTTTAGTAATGGAGGTGCTTTATATATTGGTCAAAATGGAAACCTTCTTATTAATAACAATGCTGGTGAAGCAGGGATTACACTGCTTCTGGATGGTGCATCGGTCAGTGGCACTGGTATGGTTGGGGTCATAGGGTCTTCTTTTATCGGGCAAGTACAATCGAATTTGTTTTCTGCAGATGATCTCAGTGCGGTTGACACGGTGAGTTTACTGACGCAGACGGTTAATAGCCTTGTTGTTTCTACTGCGTATTATAATACACAAGGACAGCTGGTGCTTCGTACATTGAACGGTGCTTTGGTGAATCTTGGTCTCAATAAAGTAATTACTGGAGACACTGAAACTGGGCTGGTGTCAGGGTATAACGCCCTCAATGGTCGCCGTTTTACGTATGATGCGAATGGAGTGCTGCAATAATGAGAATAATGATGCTTCTTATGCTAGGAACAAGCCTTTTCCCCTTGCTGCCAGCTAATGTGAAGGAAGATATTGCTGCTGCTGAGCGGGAAGGACTGGCATTGACTCGTCATGCTTTGGTCACTTCGTGGCGAGCTCAGGAGAGAGCTTTGATGGATAAGGAAGTTGCGTTAGGACGCTATGCATATGCGTATCGTGAACCAGCATGGCAACCAGCACTCCGGCGGTTTGATGGTACCTTTTGTACTGCTGTTGATTATTCTTTTTCCTACTTAACAAATAGCTTTGATTTAGTTGGGAATCTAGTAAATAGTTCGGTAGTTAGATTTGGTAAAAAGCCTATTTTGTCTGACATTTTAATTTCGAGCGCTCTTGCTTCTGATCCGAAGGCAACTCCCGGCGTGGGATATGAATTTTTACAAGATTTGTCTGCTACTCAAATACCATTTCAGGCTTCGATTGCTACGCATGAATGTGTCTTGTCTTGTCTGATTGGCTTTGCGAAGAATAGATTTCAGGTTGGAGTACGATTGCCATTGCGTCAGCAGTTTCGCTCTCTTTCTATAGAGCCGGTTCTTAGTAGTTCAGTGCGCTGTCTTTTGCGAACCGCAACTGATGATGAGCCACTACGCAATGCACAATTCCGTGGTTTTTATGGGGTTTCTGTTGCGGCAATGATCAAAGATGTCATAGCACAAAAAAATATGATATATCGTGAGC
>JAUPVI010000101.1 GCA_030917105.1 Candidatus Babelota bacterium | reverse complement strand
CGGACATACAAAGCAACGGGTTTTTATAGCGTATATGCAATCACAGGAATGTATGGTAGCGAAATACGAATACAAATGCAATGGTCACTGAAAGGTTTTTTGCACCGCAGCGCTGAAATTGTCTCAGCATGAGGCAGGTGTTTCACGGCACAACTCGCACCCGTCCACGCACCGATTCCAACGCTGAATCAGCATTAATTTTTGCATTAATCTCATCAATATTGACTGGCAATCCAAGCTCTGCGGCGCGTTTTTTGTTGATAACTAACTCACGTGTCGAACCAAGCAAAATTACCGGCAACGATGCTGGATTTTATGATGAAAAAGAATTTGAACGACTTGCTCAAAGCCAGCCTCGGCTGTGTAGCGAAGCTCAGTAGCATATACAAAAAGCACATCCTCCTCCAGCGCTGCCATAATGCCCGCAAAGTAGCCTACATTATACCGCTCTGCGAGCTTTACAAGCCCAACAAATTGCGTGTCATTGATAGCATCAGCTTCTAGTGTCATTAAGAGGTCATGGCCATGCAAAAGACTCTCAATCAAGTTTGCCGATTGAGAAAGTGAATCAACTGGTAAAAGGTCTACGCGTACTCCCCCAGCCGCCAGGCTTTTTTTGTCTTTTCAACCTTCTCCCTAATCTCTCCAACCGCATCATGAGGAACACAGAACGGCAATAAAACTGTTTTTATTTGGGGGAAAACAACGTGCAACAATCGTCCTGGAAGAGTATCGTCAAACGGCACGGGCACCGCCCCTGTCACCGTACCTCCAGGTCGCTCAAGCGATTCTACTAGCCCAAGTTCAAGCGGACTTTGCACTCCAACAAACACAATGGGCACAACGCTTTTACGCTTACGTGCAAGATTCACAAGAGCTTGAGAAAGTATTCGCCCAACGACAACGATACAATCAGCTGGCATTGTTAAAGTCTCCTCACATATCGCAAACACGGTCGTCGTATCGACTACATCAGGAACAGATACTACTTTAACATCTATTTTCCCGTCAGCCCGTAACTTTGCTGTTTCCAAAAAAGCATCTCGTACTGCCTCATGAAAAGCACTATTGCTTGCGCTCACGAACAAAACTCTCCGCGGCACCACGTGCCCCGCATGCCAACAATACGCCATAAGAGCTACAGCGCCCAGTACAATAACTGCACCTAAAAAATAGACCTTCTTACTCATTAAACACCTCTGTCTATAGGACAATTAACCCATTTTTTAATTGCAATAACGCCCTCTGCTTTTTCAAAAAATGCGATTGCTTCTTCGGAAAAACCAATCATACGCAGCATCGCAATATTCACAAAAAAGACTCGCCCATCTCGTATTATTTTTACCGGAGTATCGCCGATTGGCAAAACCTAAGGCTGAATCCGCACCCGTCCACGCACCGATTCCAACGCTGGATCAGCATTAATTTTCGCATTAATTTCATCAAGATTTACCATTAGTCCAAGCTCTGCAGCGCGTTTTTGGTTAACAACCAGCTCACGCGTAGAATCAAGAAATAGTATTGGCATAACACTTGGGCTCTTATTTTGATATAAAATTTGCGTCACTTGACTCAGCGCAGCCTCGGCTAAATAACGGAGCGCTGTTGCATAAACAAGCACTGCCCCCTCCTCAAGCGCCGACATAAGGCCACCGAAGTACCCCACGCCATATTGCCTAGCCAGCTTAGCTAAACCAGCAGCCTGGGTATCATTTAGTCCATCCCCCTCAACAGTCATTAGCATGTCATGCCCCTCCAAAAAACTCTCAACTCTCCTCATAGATTCGGAAAAAGAATCAATCGGCAAAACGATCACCTTAACTCCTTTAGATTCCAAGTACTCCTTCGCATTTTTAGCTTTATTCGTAATTTCCTTGGCAGCATCCTGGGGAAAATAAAAGGGCAACAAAACTGACTTAATATGAGGGAACGTTGTATACAACAATCGTGCAGGTACGGAGTCTTCAAACGACACAGTAATAACTCCTGTCGCAACACCGCCAGGCCGTTCAAGCGACTCAACCAACCCAAGCTCAACTGGATCTTGCACTCCAATCATAACAATTGGCGTACTACACCCCCGCTTACGAGCAAGGCTTACTAGATTCTGAGCAATTGTTCTCCCAACAACAACAATACACTCAGCTGGCAAGGCCAGTACTTTTTCGCATATTGCAGCAGTACTAACACCATCAGCAGGATTAGAAATAGAAACAGAATTAACTTCCAATCTCCTAGTACCAGATGATCTTACGGCTTCCAAAAAGGAATGTCGGACCGCCTCATGCCCTGCCAAACTTCCCGCGCTCAAGAAAAGAACTGCCCGCTTTTGGCTACGCACAACAATAAAAAAGAGTGTCGAAAGGACTGCTATGATAAGCACAACAGCCACACCCCAAAAAGATCGCATGCTTCTCATGAACCACTCCTGCCAACAGGGCAATCAATCCATTTTTTGATAACAATGGTCTCTTCTAGCTTACTAAACACAGCAATCGCTTCTTCGGGAAATCCAATCATTCGCAATATTGCAACATTAACAAAGAATGCTCTATCATTAGGGATGCGCTTCACCGAAATATCCCCAAGTGATACTTCATCAATCCAATATGACGTCAAAGTATCCCGTAACGCTATGGCAATCGCATCCAGCTCACCACCAAGTGCACAAGCCGCCCCTGAATAAAGAGATGAAAGAGCATCGTCGCACAGTAAAGCATCACGATCCCAGCAAAGATAAGCCGCTTCAACATCTACATCAGGAAGTGCAGACTCAAGAATAAGAACAACATCATGTTTTACAATCTTGCCCTTAAGCGCTTTTGGCACTTCCCTCTTAAGCGATTCTTCATCACCAGCAATTTCTAGCGGCTCAACAATAAGGCCATGTGGCCGAAAAAATTCGATTATCTCAGCTATTTGTTGCTCGATAACCTTCTTGTCACATAATGTAGAATGCGGAATTATTACCCGATTAATATACTTCACAATGGCCGCAAGTTTCTCAGCTACGACAGTATTTAGAGAAGGATCACATACAATTGCGGTAGAGTCTTGCCCAGGTTTTTCAAATGAATCAATCAATCCATGCGAGAGAGGATCGCGAACACCTAGATACGCTATCCGACCCCTCCCAATTTCGCGAACTACTTGCTTCAAATGAAGGCTGCACCGAAGCCCTAATGGCACAAATATATCAGGCGGATTAGTAGAATTTACTAAACTAACTACTTTTTCGCGTATAGCTTCCTCTGTAATTGGAACATTAACATAAGTAATAACAAATCGCTTATCTCCACTCATCGACCGGCGAACCGCTTCGACGAAATTCAAATGTCGTTGATAATTGAAGCCGAGTAGCAGAGCTACTCGGCACGGTCGTTTAGGTTTTGTTAACATGGTCATGCGCAACTCCTAATATTTGGTGTCATCAGAACCTTCAATGGTCCGCGCTCGTAACATGGCATATTGCTCATCAGTGAGCTCCAAGCCCTGTTCACGCATATTGCGGTAGCAATACCGCATCACTGGTTGTTGAGGAATGCAGATGGGCGGCGAGAGCCGATTCCGTCTACACAACACCACATCCAAGATCAGACTCATTAACGGCGCGCTAAATGCAGCACCAGATACTCCCGCTCCAATCGCAGCGCCCTCAAGCACCGCGTCAAGGTCGGAGGCAGCAATCAGCACCTGATATTCACGCGCAATTCCTCTCAGAACCGGCATATTGATAGTGCTGGCTGGCTCGGAAAAGAGAATGAATACATTAGACTGATCAGCTTTCTTTTGCAATTCCACCGTTCGGGGATCGCTTTCGCTCCAGTAATGAAACAGCACTTTCGAGCCGGCTCGTCTGAAGCAGTTGGCAACCGCCGCTTGTTCTTCGGTGTATTTCTCCCCGTTTTGCCCATACTCATCCCGTTCGCCAATTAAAAGACAGACGGTTTCGGTATAGGGAAGCGCTCCGCGGATCAAGTGCAAAAACTCTTTAGGATCTGTAGGCCTAGTAAAAACACCACTCAAAGAATTATTT
>JAUPVI010000100.1 GCA_030917105.1 Candidatus Babelota bacterium | reverse complement strand
ACTTATTATAGAAAGCCGTTTTCTAAGGGACTATTATAACAACTCGTTGCCGCAGCAAGTGCAGCGTCTGACGTCTCACCAACAAGGCTCGATGCTAGGCTATAAAAGCTATTGAATGTCTTTGCAATCTCAACAACGCGTCCATACCGGTAAACAGTCATTAGTTGATACGCATTACGCTGGTAAGCATTCAAGGCGGTAATAGCCTCCTGCGCAATCGGAGTAAAAGTCATTGGATCTGCGGCAGATCCAATTGCAGCAAGATTAGTGAAGAAAATCCTCACAAAGTCATTAAGACTCAAACCCAGCTTCGCATTCAATCTGTCCTGATACCGGCTGAGCAAGTTGATCGCTACCAATTGCAGGAGATCATTCAAGCAATGCGGAATATTCGGTACCGCATGAAACCACGCAATATCAGTGTCTCGCAAATGAGAAGTAACGTGCGCCAACGGGTAATTAGCATCCGTATTGGCTGCCAACGCAACTAGGTACGCTGAAAAAATCGCATTGCCTTGAACCATTAACTGAATGCGCTCAGACGGCTTAAATACATTCTCGGCCACGCTCATTTCAAGCTCAGCAATACCAGGGATCGCGATATCACCGCCAAAAGCGCCCTCAATAAGCACCTTCCAACAATCATCCACCTCGCTAAAATCCACAGCGGCCCTCGCAAGCGCAGAAGGTGTAGCATTTTGAATAGCAAGATGACTTATCAGCGCACGAGCACACATATGAGAATAAAAGTCCATGTTGATAGCCTCAGGACCCCGCGCCGGACTCACCGATCGCGCCATAGCTATCTCAACGAAGCTATCAGCCCCGCGCTTCTCACCTCGACTACTTCCTCCACTCGATATGGAACCAGAACGAGCTTTCTTCGTTCTCTTCTCAGCAGCAACCGGTGATCCACCAGCCGCATCGCACCAGAGCCCACTACCACCCGCAGACGGCGGTGTCACAGAGAGAGAAAGTCCAGCAACTTTATCGTTAACCGACTTCTCCTGATCCGATGCCACAACTACACTAGAAATTACTACAAACCCTAAACAGAGCCCCAATAATCTGGATGCTCTTTTTTCAACGAGAATGTTCATAGAACCCTCACTTTTTACAACACAAACAACTAAAAATACCCGAGACCATCTGATGAAACTACGCCAACTCAGCATGTCTCGACTCCCACACTTTTGCACTGAGCTGAACCGCTACTAACGCATGTATCCGACAGGAGTTGTTATGAGTAGCCACCTTGCATGGCCAATAACAGTAGCATGACTCTGTCTTATGTGCAAGTGTTGCCGATAAATAAAAAACGCTAGTTGTGCCGACGTAAAACACAATTTACCACAGCCTGAAAAATTGCGATGGCAATTTCCAAGCTTAAAGATCACAGACAAAAAAACCAGAGATATCATCGTGAGTAAGTTCAAATACATATGAGCGCGCTTCTTATAGCAAATAGTGCCACCTTCGCTTTTCAACTCATCACCACCAGCTTCCCCAAAATAAAAACGCTAATCATTTGCTCACACAAGGTTCTTTTTAAGCGATCTCAAGAAATCGCAGACATGCAGGCACTTTGCGCTGCGAGAGGAATCGAAATAACACCAATCCATCTTCCACAGCAACTAAAGGAGCTTGTTGTAGAAATTCAAGAACATGCGCCAACGGCTGGTGCCCTCTTTATGCCTATCGATAGCGAAGCATTCAGCGCAATGCCCGATATTATACAAATGGCTCAGCAGTATGGATGCCCCGTTGTTGCAAGCGAACTATTAGCAATTCAGTACGGAGCCGATATTGCTTTTGGTTACCCGCTTCAGTCTTTTGCTGCCGAATGTGCACGGCAATTGCTTCACATACTTCAATACCAAAAGCGAGACATTCGCTTCGCAAAAGCAGTACGTGAAATCCACTGTTCAAGCAGTAAACAAGATATTTTATTGCGAGCACTTTCGACCCATAAGGCCGATTATCATTTTAAAATTATCGGTTGTATAAATAATGAAGAAAGTGAGCAAGGCCAATAACCGACTCAAGAGCAATAAGAGCCACAATCACCAGCGTCCAGCGCTTATGAAAAACCAAGTCTTGGCCGGTTTGCTGCACCTCGTACAGATCACGGATGATATCCAACTTGCGCTGCACCCCTTCTCGCCATCGATCAATTGAAAGCTTTTTAACCAGTCGCTCATAAATATCTGAGTAATACTCATCCCCAGACATACGAATGCTGTTTTCTAGTCGTTCAGTAATAACGGAGATATCAACCCGCAATTGTGCCAGTTCTGCAATAGAGGTAGCAGTTCGTGCCTTAGGTGAATCAAGATGATAGGTGTAAAAGGTATGAAGCCGTCGGTCAAGAAGCCGGTCAAAATATTGCAACTCCAGAAGCTGGATAGTCACAAACTCAAAAAGCTCCATAGAATCGTAACAGGTGTCATCGTACACAAAGGACCCACCGCTATCAATCACCATGAGCTCATCGCCATAGTATCCAGTACGCGACCGCAAAATCATATCTTGTTGGTAAAAAGAAAGCAGATCAACCTCAAGGCGCAATAATGAGGCTATGTCTCCGCCATATGTTTCCATAAGTTTGTCACTCGGAACCGTACTCCGTTGTGGACTGATATGCACCGTAAAATAATCATTCTTCAGGTTACAAAATTGTGGGCTCGTCACCGCGCTGTGGATTTTTTTAAACGTTTCATAAGCATGAGAGTCTGAAATTTGGTCGTATTCGCTTTTCAGCTCGATTAAGCGCTTTTTTAGATTTCCCAGCGACCCTTTAAATGGGATGCGATAGCAATACGAAAGCACACCAAATCCATGAATCTTGCTCAGAACAAAGCATTGTGGCCTGACGGTTTCATCATCAATCGTCTGATCAATTGCCTCGGTACCAGTAAAATGCTCATACCCTTCCCCCTCAGAAACCAAGTTTGGCCCACGAAGATGATAGGAAATAGGAATGTGATAGTTTTTGAACCGAACCGATAGCGGCATACTATAAGTAGAAACTAGATGCTGAGATTTAATCATCTCAAGATCAATGTCATCACCAATATCATACGCGTAGAAAAATATTATATCGCCGGCAAAAGTGTCGCGTTGCATGGAAGCACCATTAAGAAATTAAAGCAAATACAGCGTCAGTGTAGCATGACAAACCATTTTCCAGAACGGTTTATGCTTATTTTGTCTCTTCGTCCTTAAATTCCATGCTGTTTAGCGGATGTTTATCATCACACATTCGAGCCAATTCTGCCGATGAAACATGAGTGTAAATCTCCACGGTCGAGAGGGAGGCATGCCCCAACAACTCCTGGATTACCCGCAAATCAACCCCCTGGCTCAATAGATGCGTGGCAAAAGAATGGCGAATTTTATGCGGGGTCAATGGCCGTTCAACCTTTAGTAGTCTGCGATACATCTCGCAAATCCGCTGCACCGTACGTTCCGCTATCTGGCCGCCACTGGGACCGACAAACAATGCGGTACTCTCAATAAATCCGACCGCTGCTCGTTCATACTCTATATAGTCTTCCAGCGCCTTTTTTGCTTTGCTTCCAAACAAGACAATGCGCTCCTTGCCCCCTTTTCCAGAAACTCGGACCATTTTTGTCTGCATATCAATATCGGCAATCCGCATGTGCGTGAGCTCACTACACCGCACCCCGGTGGCATATAACATCTCCATAATCGCTTTATCACGGTAAGGATGCCGGGATGGCAGCTCTTCAATTTTTATCGTATCCAATAAATAAGTCATTTCATCCATGCTCAATGTGGACGGAAGCCGCTTTTCAAGACGAGGGGTCTTTGTATTAACCTCAAGGGTAATCCCCTCCTTCTTTAAATAGGCAGAAAAGGACCGCAGGCAGGAAAGCTTACGGCCAAGAGTCGTTTTAAGCATCTTTTCATAAAATAAAGAAACAATAAATCGCCGCAACACATATTCCGGTGTTGACGCTGCCGCTGGCCCCGTTTCTTCCACTCGCTCCCAGAAGGTCAAAAATTGCGCAAGATCCGATCTGTAGGCCCGCAGCGTATTAGATGAAACATTCTTT
>JAUPVI010000099.1:1968-4088 GCA_030917105.1 Candidatus Babelota bacterium | reverse complement strand
GCAGCTTGGTTGCCGGGGTGGTTAGTGCCTGCCGATAAGTCGTTCAAGGAAGCTTGGGTGTCGCGAAAAAAAAGCGATGGCAAGGATGCCATTCATGGCATGCAACTGTTAATTAGCGCGCAAGAGCTTTCGTAACTTGTGTGACCAGTTCCTCAAGAGAAAGTGGGCTGGTAACGCCAGAGGCCAAGATGTGACCGCCGCCGCCAAATTGGCGTGCGATGGCGTTTACGTTGGCTGATTTGCTGCGGAGTGAGGCTTTGCTCATGCCATTGTTTTCGTAAAAAAGAATGGTAATGTCGTTATCTAATGTTTGGCAGAAGACGGTTATGAAGCCGATTAATGCTTGTTCGGTAAGTCCGTATTCAGCCAGCATGTCATTGCTGCAGACAGTCCAGATGGCATTTGCCTCCGGGTTATAATGAGCGCTGCTGAGCAGTCTTCCCCACAGGGCAAATATTTTAGGATCGCTGTGTATGATGAGGGCGTTGTTTAGCTCTGATAAATTAGCGCCAGCGTCAATGAGGTCGGCTGCAACACGCAGTGTTTCGGCGGTAGTTCCTGGCACCTTGAAATTGAGCGTGTCACACATGATGCCAAACAGCAACATGTTAGCGATGTCTGGGGTTATGGTGCGGTTCCATGCTTTGAATAAGTGGTAAATGAGCTCGCAGGTACTGGTCGTGAGCGTGTCAACAATGCTTATGTCGGCTGGAATGGTGTTGTTTTGGTGGTGATCGATGTTTATGTGCTTAACGCCAGCAAACACTTCCGGGAAATACAGACGATTCATCGTTGGTGTATCGCAGCTGATGATGAGGTCAGGGTGCATGGTGTGCGTGTTTTCTTGGAGCGTCTCAACGGTATAGGGGAGTGGATCTTTGCCAATACCAGGGTAAATGACCTCTACTTTTTTGCCATGTCGTTGCAACATAATCGCCAGAGCACCGCAGGCGCCAAGAGCATCTGGATCCGGTTTTTGATGTGCAAGGAGTGTGATTCGGTGCGCTGGCTCGATGAGGGCCCATGCAGCCTGACTTTTATGCGTGAAATCTACGTGTTTGCTCATGCCGTTCCCTAATAATAAACGCAGTGTGTCTAAAGATTTCTTTTAGCATACCTTTTTGCTGATTTCCTGCCAACTGTTTTTCGTCTTGGCCTTCCTGATCAGGCGATCGAGAGAAAAAGACCTTTGACAATGACGTGAATATATACTACAGTTATTCGCACTTTGAATATTTCTATTAAAGCGAATGTGCTCTTTTGATAAGAAGCGCGTCGTGAGCAGCGCCGAAGATGATGTTTTAAGAAACAATGAGGAGTCAGTGCATGAACAATGTGGCGACAAAAGTAAGTAAATCGATAGCCGGGCAGCCGAGTAAGGTTCGCAGTTATCATGAAGTTGTGGAGTATTTGGATGCGCTTCCTGCGTGCGAATATGGCCCTGCCGCAGTTTCGCGGATGGCAAAACTCAATGAATTGTTTGGTAATGTAGCGCATAAAGTGAACACCGTTTTGGTTGGTGGTACCAACGGAAAAAGCTTGGCCATCAATTTTGCTGTGAAGCTGTTCAATGAAGAAAACGTTGCTTCCTGTGCATTGTATTCTACTCACTTCCTCACGTACAACGAACGCATTTCGTTTAACGGCGAAGCAATCCCTAATAAACCGTTTGCTGATGTTATGAATCAAGTTATCAACGAAGTTGAAGTGGCTGGTATTCCGGCAACAGCGCATGAGTTGGTACTTTTGGGCGGTTTTCTCTACGGCGTTGAAAACAAATCAGAAGTGGTTTTAGTTGAAGTTTCTCTTGGTGGCAAGAATGACGTTTCTGCAATCTGCAACCCGTGTATGACGGTGGTTACACGTGTGGCAGACGATGCAACTAAAACTCTTGGCGATACTGAAGATGTTATTGCGGCTGAATTGGTGTCTATTGCGCGTCCTGGCGTCTATTTTGTATCGGCAGAACAAAGCAAAATTCGCCTTCAACGCATGAAAGTGCTGGTTGAAGAAGCTGGTGCTAAGTGGGCGATGCCAATTCGCAAACTTGCTCCGTTGCCGTATATTTACGAACAATTGTATGGTCGTACTGCATCGCTCGGCGAACGTATTACACAGCT
>JAUPVI010000099.1:0-1958 GCA_030917105.1 Candidatus Babelota bacterium | reverse complement strand
TACACAGCTGTACGTAGAAGAAATTTTAAATCGATTCTCGCCATTCCTTCGTGGCAATTTGCTTGCAACGCAAGAGGGGCAGCGCGGTCGTCCGACGCTTGAAGCAAAGCGTAACGCAGAAATGAATCCAATCAAATCAATGAAGAACTTTTGGAAGAACCAGTTTTCATTGCTTCGTGGTCGGTTTGAAGTGCTTGATAAAGAAAAACCAATGGTTGTTTTGGACAATGCAAGCAATGTGGATGCGTTAACCAACGTATTTCTTGGTGCCCGGTTGTTGCATTATCAACGCGTACTCAAAGGCTTTGTGCTTATCATGGGAGCGTCAAAGGCGCTCGATGTGGATGATTTGCTAAAGGCGATTCGTTATCTGCTCAAAAAAGTGCCGGGTGAAGTGATTTTCATTCCGCTTGAACGCGTGTCGTACGAGTCATATAAGCCGGAAGAATTGGCGGCATTGGCTGCTGAGCTCAATATTCGTGTGCGGGCAGCCCAATCCTTTGAGGAAGCGTTTGCGCTTGCTAAGGAATTGGTTGATCCGCGCGAAGGGTTGATTGCTGTTACCGGCTCGCCAGCAGTAGTCAGTGAATACTGGCAGCTGCGTGAGGTGAAGAAGCTCTAAGCGGCACCGAATTTACTAAAATCTTGGAGAGTGGCAGAATTTTTCTGCCACTCTTTTTTGCGTCATTTACGGGGGGATTATGAAGAGAAAATATTGGATACTGCGCCCTCTGATGATCCTCTGCGTGATCTTCAGAGGGCGCAGTACATGCTCTCGTTGAGCTGGTTTGTTGTATTAGCTACCGTTCGAATGACGGGGCGGTGGTAACACCGTATGTCCTTTCGGAGGCGCTAGAACGCGGTGCGCATTGACATTTGTGTCCGATCTCTTATCCTTCCCGGCTCCCTAGTAGCAGCCATTTATGACATCAATGACGACGGGGGAATGTTTTATGATCAATCGATTAGTATTAGCAGCAGCATTTTTTATAATTTTTGGCGGGACACTGGAGGCTGCAGATGGAGCAGCAGTGAAGGCTGAGCAGTGGCGTCTTCTTGAAAACAAAATGCGGAGTAAGAAGGTAGGTGAGCAATCGCCCCTTATTAGTGCGATAGGTATCGCAAATACTATCTATTGTAAGTTGAATACTCCTATTATTTACATTCGTGTTTCTTTTGAGTCTCTCAAGGCCACGTTGCTTAACAATATGAGTGACATAGTGCTAGCGGTGGAGCGGCGGCCATTGGTAGAACGCTCTGAACTTTTGTTCTGGCAAGACTTGCACTTAACGGCTAAGGATCTGTGCTCTGGCCTCCCGCAAGATGTGCCGATCAAGGAGGACGTTCATGTGCTATAACTCTTTATTATTTTGTTTAGGCACTCTTCTTCTTTTTGTCAGCCCATTGGCCGCTTTTGACGCCGTGTCTTTGTCACACCGTGCAGCAGAGGAGAAAGTCCATCAGCTTTATAATGAGCTTAATCTTGCATATTCGGGTTCGTTTTCAGAATATAGGCCGGAAGATGATCCCATCTCGTTTGCTCATAATGCCTGTGACTATATTCGGGCTGCCTTGAATAGCTCAGGTGAGAAGTTCAAGCAGTATGAATTTGCGCGGCGAGCATTAGAGGAAAAAGTTTTACCTGCTTGCAGAGCAAAAGGTAAGGGTATGAATACTTGTGAAGGAGCGATAACATCAATTGCAGAGCATGTTTCTAGTCATGTGCCTGAACTTGCCTGTGATGCGGTATCTGGCTTAGCCGTTCTGATTAGAGAAGATCGTGAATGGGCGCCTCAGTTTGCAGACAATGTTGATTCTGATGGACTTATAACTAGTCTTGATGCGGTAGCAGATTTGATTGCTCTGCAATATTATGAGAATGCGTATAGCTACTTTAGCGCTTGGGAAGATGATTACGCATCGGCTGGTTCGTCTGAGTGCGTTACTGAGTGTAAAAA
>JAUPVI010000009.1 GCA_030917105.1 Candidatus Babelota bacterium | reverse complement strand
ACATCATCCTTATTTTTTTTCAAAGCAATCAAGAGAGCTGTCATGCCATCCGACGCCTGAAGATCAACATCAGCCCCTCTAGCAAGAAGGCTGTCTACTACTGCTAGTTGATCGTCCAAGCTTGCAAGCATGAGAGCTGTTTGGCCCAAAAGGCTTTGATGATTTACGTTTAGCAGGCTCTGCGCCAATAGAAATGTACATAACTCTTTTTCGCGCATCTTAATAGCACACATCAATACATTGCGGCCATCGCTTCCGGTGGCGTTCAAGTCCAGTTTGAACGTTTGTACAAAAGACGTTGCTGCTTCATCGAAGGAGGAGAAAACCCTTGAAGTACTCCAGTGATTTTTTAGTGTTTTTAAGCACTCCAATTGCATCTGCGGCTCATTCAAATCGAGCTGCGAGGCGGTCACAAAATTTTTTTCAGACGCACTATTAGACCATAGTTTTAACAAATCTAGAAATTTTTTGCGTAAAACCACCTGATTCTCTGCCCCAGGGTGGAAGCCTAAATCACCAAGACCCCGCGCTAATGTAAGTTCATCGTTCGAAACCGCCGCTAAAAAAGCCTTCGATGTCCCCGGACTTTTCAGATCAACGTACTTACCAAGCCCATGTGTAGCAAGATAAGCGTAGACTAGGGGATGATCTATCGCCTGATCTAGAAGTTGCTTGCCCCCTGCCTCAACATCAGCACCGTAAGAATGAAGAATTTTTACTATATCAAAATCGCCACTATTCACCGCATCAACCAAAAATAGATCGCTATATCTACGTAATGCTTCTGGTTTTGTTCGCTCATTATAACCCTTCACTAAATCAATTAACATTTCCTTAAGACGGGAACTTCGGTCTAAAAATACTAGTTCTTTATTCTCAATACACTTCCGTATAAGATTCTGTTCATCGGCACTCAGCGCCCTAATTTCTTGCAGCTCTCCTTGCAACACACTTGCTGTCGGTTGTGAATTTAAAGGCATTCCAACGGAAGATTCAACGGAACCGCTTCTTGAATCTGCAATTACCTCCGAACTTTTATCAAAGCTTACCAACTCATCTGTAGCCCCCGCAGTCCGGAGAATACGAATAAGCCTCTCATTCTTTTTTTTCAAAGCAAGCGAAAGAGCTGTAGTACCATTTTTCGCTTTAAGATTAACCTGGGCCCCTCTGGCAAGAAGGCTATTTACATGGTCAGGCTGAGCATGTTTTACCGCTAACATGAGTGCCGAAAAGCCGTCATTATCTTGATGATTCACATGGAGCTTCACTAAAGCGCTATTAGGGCGACCATAAGGTTTTTTGGAATCCCGAAATAAATCTATTTCCTGGTCTGAAAGAATAGCATCACACACCTTCTGCGCATAAACTCTATCCGCAGATTCGTCCGCAAGAGCGCACATCAATATGTTCCGCCCGTCGCTATCTACAGCATTCAAATCAAGCCGGTAATCTAACGCAAATCTCCTCAACAAATCACTAGTCAATTGCTGGTGAACGCGATCTGAATTCCATAATGATGTTTTACTAAAAAGCACTTTAAAACATTCCAGCTGCTTTGCAGGCGTATTTAACTGAAGTGGACACATATTAAAAAATACCTTTAAAGGGCTATATTCTTTCTCATCCAGCAAGAGATCAGGCGTCCAGTGTGGCAAAAGAAGTAAGAATTTCTCAAACAAAGCCGCTTGGTCAGCATTCTTAACATCAAAGCCCAATCCGCACAAATCTTGTGCTACCGAAAAGTTATCCGCCTGCATCGCCTCCAAAAAAAGCCGCGCGATCTGCTGGCCAGCTAGATCCACATACTCACCAAGGCCATTGTTAGCAAGATAGACATAAACAGCAGGATCTGTTGCCTTATCCAAAAGCTCTCCACCCCCAACTTTAATATCAGCGCCTAGCTGGTGAAGGTACTTCACGGTATTAACAGTACCCCATCGCACTGCATCAGTCAAAAATAGGTTGCTGTAGACTCTTAATGCCTCTACTTTCACTGGCCCATCAAAGCCTGCCACCACCTCCCTTAGAAGTCGCTTTGTATCAGACAAATTCCTACCAAGACTCACAATAGACTTACTTATCGCAGTCTTAATCTGATCGTCCAGCGGCTTAATTTCTTGCAATACTTCTTTTTTGACTGATTCCGCCTGAGGCAGAGGCAGTGGAGACGCAGGAAAAACCACCGCAACTTCTCGTGATACTCCCTGGTCCGCACTATTCCCAACAACACCGACAGCAGAATTGCCAACCACAGGGTTTGCCAAATTTCCACTAGGAGAAACTAGTGCATCTTCGTTACCGCCACTCAACAGTGCCAAAAGGGCTGTCATTACAATAGACGCGCCACCAGCCTTGAGCAATGTGCTCACGCGACTTTTAGCTAATTCATAAGCATTTTGTCGTTCTTCAGATTTTTTTTCAAGCAAACGTGCTTCAGCCTTTTTAAGCTTTTGATAAGCAAGCCACAGACCAACGCCCAGGCCACCAGTTGCTAGCGCACCACCGGCAAGAATGTGCTTTCGATAGCCAGAGGAAGCGCTCTTTGAGGCCGGGCCAGCAAAACCCTGGATTGGCAGAAAAAGCACCACAAACAACAAGAACCAAAAAAAACGCTTTTGCATAGAAAAATACCTCATAAAACAAAGCTAATTTAAACAATACCTCAATTGTACGCATAAAGAAATCCATCGGTCAAGCCGCTGGACAAGAATTCAAAAAAGCGGCTATAATTCCGCTGCCGTCCCCAAAACACACAACCATTAGAAGGATTTCTCATGAAACGGCTTCACCTACTGCTCCTCCTTACCCTTACCATACTCACCCCAATCAGCCCAACCGGCAGACGGCTACCTGAAAACATTGTCGGAGAAATAGCCACAGTCGCTTCCCATAAAGCCCAAAAGCCTAAATGGCTTGCAGCGGCAGAAAAATACATTGCTCCAGCAGAAATTCCAGAAGAATTTGAAGTGGAAACTATTTTTGGAACGATCAATGTAACGGAGCCGGTTCTTATCGAACTCCTGCAACACCCGGTCGTTCAACGCATGAAGGAAATTGACCAACACGGCCCACCAACCTACTTCATCAATCGCCCTACTTTTTCTCGATATGACCACTGTCTCGGCGTATTCGCCTTGCTGCGAATGCATGACAGACCTTTAGCTGAGCAGGTAGCTGGACTCCTCCATGATGCCTCACATACCACCTTCTGCCACGTTGCTGACCACCTTTTCAAAACAGGCAATCAGCACGCCTATCAAGATATAATCCATAACTGGTACCTCCAAAAGATGCAGGTAGACCAAGTACTTGAGCGCTACGGCCTCACCATCGAAGAAATAAATCCAGAGCAACCGGCTTATACCGCCCTCGAGCAAAACCACCCACGACTTTGTGCCGACCGCATCCAGTACATCATCAATACCGGGCTCATGCTTAGCCGCTTAACACAAGAAGATCTCAGAAACATCCTCGATTCCCTGTCGTTTCAAGAAAACAACTGGGTTTTCAGCGACAAAGCCGCAGCGCGCAAATTTGCCGATGTGTCAGTCTATTGCACCGAGCATATCTGGAGCGCCCCAACCGAACTTGCCTGGCGACACTGGCTGTGTAGCGCCCTTCAGCAAGCCATTGCTTTCGATTTAATTAGTTCTGATGACATTCATTTCGGAGTAGATGCCGAAATACTAGAGCGGCTCAATACCTCCACCGACAAGCATATTAAAGAGATGATGACAAAATGCTACGACGCTCAAAAATACTTTAGTACTGTGCCGACCGGCGCCTCATATGACATGTTAGACATGCCAAAAATTCGTGCTGTAGACCCCTTAATACGCCGAGAGGATGAGCACGTGGCAACTCCACTCACGCAACTAGACAGCGAATATCGCACCCAGGTAGACGAACTCCGCAGCCGCCTCAGCGGTGGGGTACGTATTAAGCTCCTAGTCGCCGAAGCGTAGACGCTGACGGCATTTCACGTATTGCATTATTTTCCCCTTCGGGTAATCTCTTCTCAGTAAATATAAACTATTTTTACAGGAGCTTTATACTATGGCGACAATCATCCCTCTTCGCGACCGTGTTTTGATAAAAAGAACTGAAAAAGAAGAACGAACAGCGTCGGGAATAATACTTCCGGCAACTGCGCAAGAAAAAACACATTGGGGCACGGTTTTAGCTACCGGAAACGGACGCATTGATAATCAAGGAAATCTCCACCCCGTCTCAGTCAAAAATGGCGACCTTGTCGTTTTTACTAAGTACACTGGCACTGAATTCAAATTCGAAGAAGAAGAATATTTAATCTTGCGAGAAGAAGATATTCTCGGCGTCGTACAACAATAATTTTAGTAGTTGAGAAAGAACACAGAGATGGCAAAACAAATCATTTTCGGCGCGCAAGCTCGCGCTAAAATTCTAGAAGGGGTTAATCAACTCGCCAATGCAGTCAAGGTGACTCTGGGGCCAAAAGGTCGCAACGTAGCAATTGAGCGCAGTTACGGCTCGCCAATTATCACTAAAGACGGTGTTTCAGTTGCAAAAGAGGTCGAGCTCAAAGACAAGTTTGAAAACATGGGCGCTCAAATGGTGCGAGAAGTCGCCTCCAAAACAGCCGATGTTGCTGGCGACGGTACGACTACCGCAACGGTTCTCGCCCAAGCAATCTACCGCGAAGGCATTAAAAATACTGCTGCAGGAGCAAATCCTATCGAAATTAAACGCGGTATGGACTATGCCGTAAGAGTAGTCGTTGAGCACATCAAGACCATGTCGCGCCCAGTGTCAAACAAGGAAGAAATCACGCAAGTGGCGACTATATCTGCCAACTCCGATACCGCTATCGGCACTCTAATTGCCGACGCTATGGACCGCGTGGGTAAGCATGGCGTTATTACCGTGGAAGAAGCAAAAGGTTTTGACAGCGAACTTGATGTTGTTGAGGGAATGCAATTTGATCGTGGCTACCTTTCTCCGTACTTTGTTACCGATACGGAAAAAATGGAAGCCCTAATGGAAAACCCACTCATCCTGGTCTGTGAAAAGAAAATAAGCTCAGTTAAAGAAATGTTGCCAGTCCTTGAGCAAACCGCCAAAAGCGGTCGCGGACTTGTCATTATCGCTGAAGATGTTGACGGCGAAGCGCTCGCTGCGCTTGTAGTGAACAAAGTCCGGGGGACTCTAAGCTCGGTAGCCGTTAAAGCACCAGCCTTTGGGGATCGTCGCAAAGCAATGCTGGCTGACATAGCAATATTAACCGGCGCCACACTTGTATCAGAAGAAACTGGCATTAAGCTTGATGGCATCACGTTGACTGATCTTGGAAGTGCCAAGCGCGTACAAATCAGCAAAGAAACCTGCACTATCGTCGACGGCGCAGGCTCAAAACAACAGATCCAAGAGCGGATTACTCAGCTCAAAGCAGAAGTCGAACGCTCAACATCTGATTATGAAGTTGAAAAAATACGAGAACGCTTGGCAAAGCTTTCCGATGGCGTAGCCGTTATCCGCGTAGGGGCTGCAACTGAAATAGAAATGAAAGAAAAGAAAGACCGCGTTGAAGACGCACTTCATGCTACTCGCGCTGCTGTCGAAGAAGGCATCGTACCCGGAGGCGGCGTTGCGTTCTTGCGCGCTCAAGCGGCACTGGATGGCATCAAATTAAGTCCTGAAGAGCAACTTGGCGTTCAAATAATCCAACGCGCCCTTGAAGCGCCTGCGCGCATTATTGCAGAAAACGCCGGCTTTGATGCTTCGGTAGTTGTGAACAAGACAAAAGAGTCACAAGGAAGCATTGGTTTTGATGCGCGTGCCGAAGTGTTTACGGACTTATTAAAAGCTGGTATTGTTGATCCCGCAAAGGTTTCGCGGTCAGCACTGCAACATGCTGCATCAATCGCTGGCATGCTTCTCACAACTGAAGCTATGATCAGTGAAATCCCTGAAGAAAAAAAGGAATCTCCTCAAGGACTCAATCAAGGCGGCGGCCTTGGTGGTATGTACTAACAACCTTTATCCCAACATGGATAGCAAGATAGGCTCAGCTTCCCTTGGAAGCTGAGCCTATCTTCGTTTTTCCGCCATCTTACCAATACATTCTACCTTGCAAGTCTCTGCGTATTAGCAAAAGAGTGTTTCCAACAAAAGAGCCAATACAAATGCAGTATTGACAGACAAATTCCCCAATCAAGTATGCTGCGTCCTCATTTAAGCAATTCTGTTCGCCCGCAAGAAAGGACCGCTGGCATGCGCCACCACACATTATTCCTTTTACTCTGCCTTACTAGCTGCGTAGCATCGCTGACTGCTTTTCAGCCTTATGTGTCATATCGTCCGGCTCCTATTCCCGAAATTGGACTCAATAGAAACAGCTATTCTCCTTTCTTTGTTGAAACCACTACCTCAATGTATGGACAACTAGCCCACGAGTGCTTTCTGGAAGATCTCAAGGACCGCTATCAATTAAGCGCCCTCTACTTTGGCAGTGACGATTTTCGTCTGAGTCACATGTTTCAAAACTGCCAAGTACCGACCAACACAAAAAACTACAATCCTTATGTTCGCGTACTCCGCATGCAGCCCAAAATAGAACTTAGCGAGGTTGGCTCCATCCTTTCCCTACGAGCAGAAGCAGCAGTTGGACCAAAAAAATGGTTCCACGTTGGTGTAAAAGCCTCCGTACCATTTAAGCGGCGCGAAATAAGTCGAAAAGATATTGGCGCTCGCGGCGTCGCAAATGTACAAGACTTAGCAAGCACTGCAGAAGGCCAAATTGGCGGTACCGATATTGGTCCTGTTAGTGCATACCGCCTTGATTTTATCGAAGCTATTCCAGCTTTTGGAGCGCTATCTGGACCAGCAGACTATACTGAAAGCGTTGCATATAATCTTGGTAGTACCACGGGGGATACAACTCTCTTTACTTCAACAATTCTGAATGCCACGTACCCAACCAGTAGCGGTAGCATTGGCGGCGCCATAATAAAGAAACCAGAAACAGCGATTCCAGGACCAAGCGAAATCGTAATTTCAGACATCCCCTTTGGTGTAACCAATACACAAGTTGATGAGCTTCTGCCGCGAAATATCGCATTTGCTCAAACAGGCAAAGTCTATCAGGTACAAACTGCTGCCGATTACACCGGCATATTAGATAGTGCAACCAAAAATGTTGATCAGCGCATAGCAGACCAAGACACTAAAGCAACCTTATGGGTAATCGGTACCTACAATAGCGATAGCGAAGCAACAACTGACTCAACTTTTGACCTAAACACGACTATGTCGGGTAAGATAAAGGAATACAATCAAAATGAATATGAATGGTTCTATCAACGGAATTATATTCTTGAATCGCAAATAGCTGACGGCATTGGCGATACAACAGTCGAAGCGTATATCGCATGCGACCTCTTTGATTCATTTCAACTACGATTCCGCGGGGGAGCCGTCCTTCCAACGGCGCGACAAAAAACCACCGGCCTCAGTCCTTATGCTATACACCTAGGCAATCGCGGCCACACCGAAGTATTTATTGCAAGCGGCGTTACGATAGCAGTCCCTAAGAGCTCATGGTTTGTCACCTCAGATATCCAGTACACAACCGCGCTTAATGCTCTTGAATACATATCGGCCACTCCTGTTGGCGCACAAATAAAAAATATGGGCCCTGAAACACAAGCAAATATCTCGTGGCACAGCGCACAAGGCAATGTCTGGCTTCATTTACAACACCCAAAAACAACAGCTCTTGCTTTTGCGGTAGGCTATGATTGGTATGCCAAAATAGAAGACACCTTCACCTTCGCCTCCATCAATATAGAATCATTCCTTGGCAAAACCTACAACGCTATAACACAGAAGTTTGATATTGCAAACCCACTGACGCTAGACACCGAGGTCGCTAAAAAGAATACCGGCATGGTCAGCCACGCACTGCGCCTTTCAACAACCTATCAACCATCACCGTATATAAAATTTTATGGCCAACTTGGTTACATACTTGCAGGACGCAATTGTCCCCAGATCACTGAGTATTCCATCGGTTGCTCTATATCGTATTAGGAGTTTGTTATGATTCGCACTTTCCACTTTCTCCTTATGGCAGGGCTATTGACTCTCGCAAACCTCTCAGCTACGCCGCCCTACCAAACATACCACGATGACTACATCGCAAAAGCAGTGCTCGTCACAGCGCTAAGTGGTGTATTCGGTGCCCCTCTTGTCACTCAGGCAACTACCACCAAGGCCGCAGTACTTTCAAGCGCCAACACTCTTGCTACATTTATTGATACTCTTGAGGACCCAATTCCCGACGAGCTTGTAATGCTACAAACGGGTTTCCAGTTCTTACTCTCTATTTGCGATGACGATATTATCATCGGCAACCTCCACGCCTCTCTAGCCACAGCGCTCTACGCACTTGCAGCCATAGATATTTCACGTCCAACCAACACTAATGCCGCCACCATTAGCACACAAGTTGCAGCACTTACTACAGTTCTAAGTTCCTACCAAACCGTACACGCACTCGGCTGCGGTGGAGATGGCGGCATCACAAACAGTGCACAGTGGGCCATATTCTTAACTGATTATGCCCGCGCAGCAATCGCCTTTAGCGCATCTGCTCCCACGGGCATCGTCCAGAAGCTTGTGAACTTTTCTGCGACAAACACTACTCTTGAGTCAGCGCTTGCCGATGTTCCATCAACAAGTGATGACACTATCGTCGATTATGATACCAATTACACAGAAACCCAAGCAGCAGTAATTGTCGCTGCAAATAATGTGATAGCTAATCTTACTGCAATTACAACACGGCTTGCCTTACTCACCAATAGTAACCAGGCAACGGAGGCGGATCAAATAGATTACATAGCAGATTCTTCTATCGCTTTGCAGGCAAAGATAGATCAATTTACTGCAAACACTATAGCCATCAAAAATAAAGCAACACTAGGCACATCAGATATTGCACTACGCGTTCTTCAACGACAACTTCTTTTTGATACTACTACCTACGCACAAAAGCAGACGCTTATTAACTCTATTGTCACCAGCCTTACCGGTAACTCTACAGCAGCAATGAATGTTCAAGCCGCTGTGAGCGACGTCGGCGCACTACTCTCGATCACGCCACCAAGCTTTAATTGCGGACCAGTAACCCCCACTTCGTCGCCGTCAGACGCCCTTAGCACTATGCAAGCTGAAGTTGACGGACAAGTAACTACTTACTTAAACAATCTTACCACCACCATCAGAGGCCTCTTTGCTTCCCCGCCAAACCAGGATACCCTTAATGCAGCTTTGCAGACTCTAACCCCTGCAATCTATATTCAAATGGTCGCCAACGTGATGCTAAGCTGGCTCACCCAACGCATAGCAGATCTTGAAGCAGATGACATCATTAGTCTCTCAAATACAACTATCAGTAAGTATGTTGCTGAATGGAATGCGCTCAGAGCAATACTTGCCAGCTCTGATGCTGCAGGGAATGCTCTCATTAGCAACGCAGCGTTGGCGCGAATAGCAACAGCTGAAGTCGATACAAATTACGGAAACCTTTTCACATCACTTCCCGGAAGCGGAGCCGGGGAAGCTTTTACTCTTAGGGCGCGTACATTGTTAAAACTACCTAGTGGCAGCGTGCCAGTTATTAAAACCCAAGGAATAAACGAGTTTCAACGCCTTGCCGTACAAGTCATTGTCGCCATTCAAGACGGCTCACTCACTGCTCCTGCAACTACCACGACCAACGCCTCTGTCACAACACCAAGCCCTCTGACAGTACCTGGCTCACCCAGTGCCACCATTAGCGATACGAGTATTATGACTTCGCAATTAGATGATGGTGATGAAATCCTCATTACCGGCTCCGGCACACTAGGCACCCGCCTTCGCGACCCAATCTTTGCCTCCAGTATCTCTGATAAACTTTCAGCCGCAGTCAAAATATTCATGAATCAAAGTGCTCGCATAGGCCTGGGCACCGCAAATATCAGTACTCATCCCGGAAATACACTTAACGTTCTTGGTGGTAGTGAGGCTTCGGGATCAACATCAGTCCAGATTATACCGGATGGAAACTGCTTTCTCGATATTAATTCAGACCTAATAATCGGCGGCAGTAAACCAATCATTCCGACTCCTAACTTTGGTACTGATGTGCATCAAATAACCTTTTACTCTGCAGTCCCTCGCACTATAACCGTCACAGCCAACACTACCTGGGACCTCAGCGATTTTGGCTCTACCGGAAGTGGATACATAGATTATGGAAAACAAATCGTATTTGCTGGCCAGGTTCGCTTAGTACTCGAGCCAGGAGCAAAAATTAGATTTCCTCATGTCGACCCATCCAACATCGCTCAAACGGTCGTACTCTATTTTGATGATCAGGCCTCCATCGTATTCCAAGGGGATCCTCTGATAATAGGAAAACCATGGACCGACTCCGGTATCGCAGGCACCGACTGTAAGCGCAGTAAAATTCTTGGAATGGGACAAATTTGGCTCAACAAAACATCTAAAATGATTATCAATAAGCCTGCCCTTGTCGGCATTGAAGCCGATTACACAACCCCAAAAACTGACATAACACTGAGCTTACAACGAAACGCCCAAATTTTGATTGGCACCAACAGTACTGCTGGCGGCGCCCTGCAGATTGGGAACATGTACGATGGCGGTAGTAGCGCCAACCCAGAAGCTGCAGATGAGGATCCCTATTTCCCTAATAGCCCAGTCCACGCTGAATTCTCACCAAATATCACCAGCGTAGACTTCACGCTTACGGTAAACGGCGATCAACCGCTTTTTCAAATCGGCCGACAAGGTTTTTTTGGTATTGCCGCGGGAGTAATAAATAAAGACGGGGCTCCCTCTTCTACCCCGCAAGCCCCAAACGGCGTGAGCGGCGTACCACATAGCGCGTGGCAACTACAGCGGCTTTATAACGTGGGCAACGTAACGCTTAACATCACGCAAGGAATTTTTGATCATAGCATTATCACTGACGGAAGCTCGGGAGATTGCTCTATGCTTGCTGTCTCAAAGCCAGCCAACCAATTTCCTGCAAGCAAATACATCATCAAGGTTGGCCCAAATGAAAAAGGAGTTATCCACGGGGGCGGCAACGTCTATTTTGTAGATAAAGATGCTTCTATGGTTTTAGATGGTAGTGGTGCCGTGACAGCGTCACCACATACCGTAAGCATTGGAAGCACTGCTGAAACATTAAGCTTCACCCTTTCCAATAGCGGTACCTATGCTCCCCTAGCACCAAGTATCGCAATTAAAAGCCGATTTTATAACATACCTACTATCACCACCTACAGTCTCTATGGCCGCGGCATAGTACAGAGCAACAACTCAATTCCGTATATTTTTGCAGGACCAGCCGAGGAGTTTTTTTCTGCCATAACACTCAATAACTATAGTGATTATAGCGAACGCTACGTGCCGATGAGCATTATGAACACAATACCAATGCTGACATATATAAATAGCGGCACAATTATACGAATCCCGCTGATCGCTAGTCGCCTTAAAGACGGCACAAGCGATCAGGCATCTGGACTTGGCTACATTCGAGGGTCAAAGCAAATTTCAGGGGCCCCAAGCTGCTTCTATTTACCAACCGAATAGTATTATTGCTTCTCCAGATATGCCAGCTCACCATCAAGTACGCGTCGCGCCTGCTGTAATTTAATCCGTTCTTCAGCATTCGCTGGATCGTTGTCCAGAGCAGCTAACTTGAGGTCAATGGCAACGATTTTGTTCTTAGCATTGTCTCGAAGAACTTTGATGCCTTTATGTCGGTTATGCCAGAGAAACCCGAGAGCTGTAGCGCTGGCAGTACCGAAAAGGGCACGTAATGCCAATCGAATTTTCACCCAACGATTTGCGCTTTTAAGATCATCACGCATTGAGTTAAGTACCTTTTTCCTATCTTCAGGCAATGCAACCCGGGCCTCTTCAATGGCAGCCAAATCATGCGTATATTTTTTCATTTTTCTGAAGTCCTTCACTCCTCCCCATACATCATTTGCCAAAAAGCCACCAATCCCAGCAGTTACAATCCGCGGATGATTCAACACCCAGGCACCAGCCTTTGCACGCAAAGATGGATTCGCTGAATCGGGCACAAACTCCACACTCTGCTTCACGGAAAAATTTCCCGCTGCTCCTTGCAAGAAAAAAGGAATTAGTGCGATTATAAAAGGCTTTTTCATGATTTTACCCCTGTATACAAGAAACCCCGTCCTACTTTCAGTATGGCAAAGCACAGGGAGTAAAAACAAGCGGTTATAACAAAAGGGGGCTGCTCAATGAGCAGCCCCCTTTTGATTTTTTAAATCTGAGTTATTTAATTTCGCGCCACGACTCAAGAGGATTTCCGGTTACCTTGTAGTTAGCAGTGTAAAATGCAGCAAGACCAGCAAACACTACCGCCGCAGCGACGTAACTTTTCTTTTTATAACTAGCGAGTTTGGCTTCTTCTTGTGTCAATTCTTCTTGCAAAGACTCAAGAGTGTCTAACTCAGCTTCATCACTTGTCACAACGCCATCTGCATCCGTAGTAGATTCATCAATTTCAGTAACGTTTTGCGATTCTGCTGCTTCTGCCGCGGCAATTTCGTTTTTCAACTCTACAATACGCTTCTGGATTGATTGTATTTTTATCACAACAAACCATTGATAAGCAGCAGCAACCCCCAAAGTTCCCATGCCACCCCACCAAACTTTGTTATAAGATTGGCGCAGAGCAACGTCTTCAGGACTATTTGTTAAGTGGGTTTCTGCCTTAACAGATGAGCTAATTCCAGCAACCGCCACAACAAGCGAAACAGCCATCAAAATCATTTTTTTCATATATGCCCTTTAAAGGAAAACTAAAGAAACTATTGGTCTCAGGCTCGTTTTTTAGTTACCAGCCAGAAAACTAGCGTAACAAAATATATCCAATACGTCAAAGCAATGTCCGGGTTCTGTCTTACCAACGTGATATTGTCACAACTCTACCAAAATGAAAATGTCACTCCTTAAACTGTTGCTTTGAAACAAAAACAGAAAAGGAGTGACATGCTATATAGCGAGCGAGAGGTTACAATGGCCACAATTTTAGAGCAAGTAATTTGCGGCAAAATTTAGGGGCCATAAAGTTGAAAATCAGCAAGCGCACGGTCTATAGAAAGATAAAGAAGTAGCAAGGAATGGGCCTTTCTGCGCTTATTCATGAGCCAGTTCAATTCCGAAGTACAACCCGCCGATAGCGATTTGCGAATTAGCTATATCGTGAAATAAGAATCAATAATTTACCTGGATTGGGCCAGATGAAAATAGTGCCCTCTTTCGGCTTAGAAAACTAAAAAAGGGCACTATACACAAACACTACAATCAACTGACCCGTGACCAAAAATCGCAAATATCAGCACTTAAATCAACGGGGTGTCTGCGCACCAGACAAAACCGACTAGGCAACAATAGGTTCGCTGCGCCATTTTCTATCCTCACCGAGTGCCATCCGGTAACTTCCCCCCAATTTGAGCGCATCAGCATCATTCCGCCAATTAGAATTAGAAGTCTCACCTGTAGCAGCATAATTAGCCCACAGTGCAAGGGCGACTCCCACATCGGCTGCGGCCATACTGCCGAAAGCCTGTTTCCGCAAAGGCGCAAGCTTTTTCTTTTCTTGCCTAAGCGCAAAGCCTAGTACCAAAATATGCCCTTCTTTTTGGGTTGCCTTTGCAATAGTAATATCGGCCTGGAGCTCAACAAACATCCGAATTTTACCCCTCAATGAAGCCCCCTTTTGCTATATTTAGATCGGAGTTATCGATTTACCCTTGAGGTAGGTGAAGGGACTTCCTGTTATTTTGTAGATAGCAAAGTAATCTACACAAAAACCAGCGAGCACCACTGCCAAGGACATGTAACATTTCTTTTTATAACGAGCGAGATTGGCTTCTTCCTCTGCCAATTCTTCTTGCAAAGACTCAAGGGTATCCAACTGAGTTTCCTCACTTGTCACAGTGCCGTCTGCATCAGTAGTAGATTCATCAGCTTGAGCGACGTTTTGCAGTGCTACCTCTACCGCCGGAATTTCATTTTTCAACTCTACAACACGCTGCTGAGTTAATTCTAATTTATACAAAAAAAACCAATTGTAAGCAGCAGCAAGCATAACAACGCCGGCACCACCGCACCAAACTTTTTTATAAAACTCAACAGTCGACCTAGCAACCTCATGCCCTTTATCAAACTTTAGGAAATCACCTGGGGAACCGGTGCCATATGTCGTACCAACACTTGCGACTGCAACAATGAGCGAAACAACCATTAAAATTATTTTTTTCATATATGCCCTTTAAAGGAAAACTAAAGAAACTATTGGTTTCAGGCTTGTTTTTTAGTTGCCAGCCAGAAAAGTAGCGTAATAAAATATATCCAACACATCAAAAAGATGCCTGCGCTCCAGACGAAACCGACTAGATAGCAATAGGTTCGCTGCGCCATTTTCTATCCTCACCGAGTACCATCCGGTAGCTTGCCCCCAATTTGAGCGCATCAGCATCATCCCGCCAATTAGAATTAGAAGTCTCGCCTGTAGCAACATAATTAGCATACAGTGCAAGGGCGACTCCCACATAGGCTGCGGCCATACCGCCGAAAGCATGTTTCCGCAAAGACGCAAGCTTTTCCTTTTCTTGCCCAAGCGCAAAGCCTAGCACCAAAACATGCCCTTCTTTTTGGGCTGCCTTTGCAATAGTAATATCGGCCTGCAGCTCGAGCATCCGCGCATAAATAGGCCACATTTTGCTAAACATAATGCCAGAATACACAAGTCCGCCAAGCGAAATAATCTCCCCACCCCACCACATTTTTGAGCAGAGCCCTGGATTTTTAGAGGCCCATTCTACGTACCTGGCTGGTACCGCACTCGGGCTCGCCGGATATGCCACATGAGCATGTCCGACAATTGCGACATAAAGAGAAATCCAAGAAGAATTTATACCCAAAATCCTCATACACAAGCCCCAGATTGAAACTAAAAAACCTTAGCAGGAAAGCGATTTCTTACTCACGCCAACCTAATGAGCGTACTAGAATGTACCTAATACGTCAAAGAGGCCCACCCGGTAGAATCAGGCAGGCCTCTTTAAAATTGTAAACCAGAAGTTATTATAGAGTCGCAATAAGCAACGAAATAATCGACATCAACTTAATCAAGATGTTCAGTGAAGGACCAGATGTATCTTTGAATGGGTCCCCAACCGTATCGCCAACAACCGCAGCTTTATGAGCCTCAGAGCCCTTACCGCCAAAGTTGCCTGCTTCAATGTATTTCTTCGCATTATCCCATGCGCCACCACCATTTGCCATCGAAAGAGCAAGGAGGATGCCAGATAAGGTCGCACCAGCAAGGAAACCGCCTAAAGCTTCTTTACCAGAAGCCCCGAAGATCAAACGCACTGCAATTGGGGAAAGGATAGTCAGCATAGCAGGAAGGAACATTTCCTTAAGCGCTGCCGTTGTACTGATTTGAATACAACGTTCATAGTCAGCTTCAGCCTTACCTTCCATAAGTCCTGGGATTTCCTTGAACTGACGGCGAACTTCTTCAACCATCTTCCATGCCGCAGATCCTACCGAACGCATAGTCAAGGCAGAGATCAAGTATGGCATTACGCCACCGATAAAGAGACCGGAAATGATAACCGGGTTCAAAAGGTCAAGGTACGCAACACCAGCTGTTTTGCAGTATGCCGCAAACATAGCAAGTGAGGCCAATGCAGCAGAGCCGATAGCAAAACCTTTGCCAAGAGCCGCGGTCGTGTTTCCAAGCGCATCAAGGCGGTCGGTAATTTCACGAACTTTTGAACCAAGGCCAGCCATTTCAGAGAAACCACCAGCGTTATCAGCAATTGGACCATACGCGTCAACCGACATCGTAATACCAACCGTCGCAAGCATTGATACCGCGGCAATAGATACGCCATATAATCCACCACCATATACAAATGAAAGGTAAATCACACCAGCAAGAGCCATAACAGAAAACACAATCGATTCGTAGCCCAGAGCAAGACCGTAAATAAGATTCGTCGCCGCACCAGATTGAGATGCTTCCGCAAGTTCACGTACCGGCTTGCCGCTTGTGTAATAGTCAGTCAACAACCCAACCACTACTCCGGAAACACCACCAAGAAGCACCGAATAAAACAACGCCATTTCAAGGCCAGTGTACATAATGTATTTATAGGCGCCAGCAACGAAAAGCGCAATCGCAACATAGGTCGCGTTATGCAACATTGCGGATAATTTTGTACGGACAACAAAAACAGAAAGAAGTCCTACAACAGAACCCATAAGACCAATGGCTGACAGCACGATCGGCAAACTCACGTACAACAAGTTCCCCGCATGCCCTTCAAAAGCCAAAACCATTGCAGCAATACACGATCCAACATACGACTCAAAAATGTCAGCACCCATACCGGCAGTATCACCAACACAGTCACCTACGTTGTCAGCAATAACCGCTGGATTGCGAGGGTCATCCTCAGGAATACCCATTTCTACCTTGCCAACAAGATCAGCGCCAACGTCAGCTGCTTTGGTAAAAATACCGCCGCCAACCCGAGCAAAGAGCGCAATAGAGCTCGCACCAAGACCGTAGCAGGTAACCAACTGAATAAAGTTTTCAGCACCGCTGCCTACAAAGAAGTAGAAAAGGCCACCAAGACCCAAGAGCCCCAACGAAGCAACAACAAAGCCCATAACCGATCCACCAAACAGCGCCGTCAAGAAAGCAGCGTATTCACCGTCATCTTTTGCCGCCATAGTGGTACGTTCGTTAGCGATAGTAGCCGCACGCATGCCGATAAAGCCTGCCAGCATGGATGACAAAGCACCCACAACATAAGCGCCAGCGGCAAGAAGGTTAAACACAAGTGTTAAAGCCACAAACGCCACAGCGATAACTGCTAGTAAGATTGTATATTCTTTTCTCAAGAAGGCCATCGCACCCTGGCGAATGAGAAGACCGATTTTTGCCACCTTTGTATCGGTAACTGCTCGCCGGGCTATCATGCCGAACATAATAAATGTGGTCATCATCCCGATCACGGACACTGACACAAACATAGTTAGATAACTTAATAGCTCCATGCATTCTCCTTGGAACAGTT
>JAUPVI010000008.1 GCA_030917105.1 Candidatus Babelota bacterium | reverse complement strand
CAACGAAACAACCACTGGTGGTAACGCTTTAAAGTTTTACGCGTCGGTGCGCCTTGATGTTCGAAGAATTGCGACGTTAAAGAAGAATGATGTGCCGTATGGCAACAGAATTGTGGTAAAGGTGGTCAAGAATAAAGTTGCACCGCCGTTTACAAAAGTAGAGGTAGATCTGATTTTCGGCTTCGGCGTTAGCCGTGAGTTCGACTTGCTTGATATGGCCTTACAGCATAATATTGTTACTCAGAATGGAGCCTGGTTCTTCCTCGGTGAGGAAAAATTAGCCCAGGGTCGCGATAATACTGGTAAGCGCCTACAAGAACAAGAGCTATTTGATAGAGTATATAAGATGGTTACGCAAAGGTTACAAGTTAATGGTTCAAGTGAAGGGTAAACGGCCGTTTGGCTCGCAAGAAAAGAAGAACGAGGCGTCGCATAAGCATATGGTTAATGGAACTATTAAGGCCCTGCAGCTTCGTGTTATCACCTCTACAGGTGATAACTTAGGAGTCATCAGCCGTGCGGCTGCGCTCCAAAAAGCCGAAGAAGAGGGTCTTGATTTGGTACAAGTAAGTGGTGAAGGTGACAATGTCATCGCCAAAATTATGGACTTTGGGAAGTTTCTTTACGAAAAAAAGAAGCAGGACGTCAAGGCCAAAAAGCACCAAAAGGTCATCCAGATCAAAGAATTAAAGCTACGTCCGTATATCGAAGAGCAAGATTACCGCATAAAACTGAAGCAATCAGCCCAGTTCTTAGAGGACGGAAAACGGGTGAAATTCACCCTCCAATTCCGTCGCGGACGTGAATTAATCAATATGACTGCCCTTGGCACGACCCTCTTTGCCCGGATAGATGCCGATCTTGCCGCACTTTCTTTAGGGGTGATACTTGAAGAAAAAGAGCAACGTGGTAGAATACTGTGGTCCAAAATCTACTATCTCAAAGGTAAATAAGCGTTTAAAGGATTTGCTATGCCAAAAATAAAGACCCATTCGGGTGCGAAAAAGCGATTTAAAAAAGTCGCCGGCGGTACGAATATCAAGAGATCTAAAGGTTATCGTAGCCACCATGCCTGGGCAAAAACTACCAAACAAAAACGGGGATTGCGTAAAGTAGCCTACTTCTTTAGTGGTGACTTGAAAAAAATGCGTCGCCTTCTTCCAAACTAATCAAGTCAGAACGAGAACAGGGGATATACCATGAGTCGTATTAAACGTGGGGTGATGACCAGAAAACGTCACAAGAAATTATTGAAGCAAACGAAGGGCTACTGGGGGCAACGCGCCAACGTGTTCCGTCGCGCAAAAGAAACTTTGCTGCGAGCTCTTGAATTTGCTTTCATAGGTCGTAAAAATAGAAAGCGTGATTTCCGCGGTATGTTTATCGTGCGTATCAACGCTGGCTGCCGTGCAAATGGCATGTCTTATAGCCGCTTTGTCTGTGGCTTAAAAAAAGCAAATATTGCCCTGAACCGCAAGGTATTGAGCCAATTGGCCATCTATGAGCCAACCATCTTTACCCAATTGACGGAACAAGCAAAAAAAGCAAATGCTTGAAGAACTCCTGAGTTGCTGACTACCATTCCTAGCGTATTGATTGTGTATGCAATGAAAATAAAAAAGGAAAAGTATGAAGCAGCTACAGGAACTGACCGAGCGAGTAAAAACAATCATGGCGCATAACGCCGAGCTTAAAGCCAATGTATTGGGACTAACCCAAGAAACAGATCTGTTAAGTGCAAAAGTGATTGAACTGGCTCAGGCAAACGCAGAACTTACTGAACAGATTGCCGCATTGACGCAAGAAAATGCGGCAATCTCTGTAAAATTTGACGAAGCGTATACGCAAGCAATCCAAGGGATTGATGCGGTCGCCGAGCGAGACCAGCTTTCTTCATCAATCAACGAGCTCTTGGCGAGTATCGAATCGATAAAGCCATCAGAATCCGCAAAGTAACGGTAGTTTTATGAGCGTTGTACTTGTGATTGCTGGGAAAAAGTATACGGTATCAAGTAATTCAGTTGATGAAGTCCTGCTCCAAAAAGCAGCGCTACTCTTTGACCAAGCTGCTACAGAGATAATACGAAAAGAGCCGGCCTTGTCTGAAGGGCAGCTATGTGCGATGGTGGCAATGCGTTGCCTAGTGCCGCTGCTACAAGAAAAAACCGAAACAGAACGCGCCTTGGAGGTGTGCCTGCAAGAACTACGCGAGGTATCATTAGATTAATAGGGCAACAGAAGGGACAAGGGGCATGAGTACTGCACAACAAACAATAACGATTTTAATGATCGGGGATTTGGTTGGCAAGCCAGGCCGCGCACTCTTTTCTACTCATATTGGGCGCCTTAGGGCCCAATATGCGCCCGATTGCGTCGTAGTTAATGGGGAAAATTCAGCCGGTAACGGTCGCGGAATTACTGCAGGAATTGTAGAGTTTCTTCTTAAGTCTGGTGCCGATGTTATTACGTCTGGTAATCATATTTTTGGGCAAAAAGGGTACACTGCGGCTTTTGCGGCAAGTGACCGCCTTTTACGGCCGCTTAATTTTCCGTCCGAGTGTCCAGGAAAAGGCTATGTTCTTTTCACGACACTTTCCGGCATTACCCTTGCAGTGGTTAACGCTCAAGGGCGAGTCTTTATGCATGAGCAACTTGCCTGCCCATTTAAGGGAATTGAAAGCCTTTTGACTTATCTTAAAACTCAAACAAAACTTATCTTTCTTGATTTCCATGCTGAGACTACCTCTGAAAAGCAAGGCATGGGTTTTTTCCTCGACGGCAAAATTACTGCCCAAGTTGGCACGCATACTCATGTACAAACAGCAGATGAACGAGTATTACCAAAAGGAACCGGGTACATTACCGACCTTGGCTGCTGTGCTTCACAAAATTCGATGCTTGGAATGAACATTCACTCAGTTTTGAGCAGGATGATCACACAACTGCCGTCAAAATTTGAAGTAGAAGAAAATGGCCCCTTTGCGCTCCATGGTGTCGTGATTAAAGCCGAGGTAGCGACCGGTAAAACCATTTCGATCGAACGTATAAAAATTATAGAGCCAAACCTCATTATTAATCATGAGACTACTGGTAAAGAGTAGGGGATATTTACTATTATGCTGCTTATTGCATTTGAGTACCTAATTCTTGCGTCTACGTTCACCGTAGCAAAAAAGGCCCTATCCTATTCCCCATACCTTTTTCTTTTAACTACGCGCTTCTTTGTTGGCGCCTTTCTTTTGCTCGGCTGTATGCAGTATTTGGGAAAGGCTGAGTGGAAAAAAATTTGGTGTGACCGCTGGTTATTTCTTTTTGCGGGTATTTTACATATCTACCTTGCCTTTGTTTTAGAGTTTTGGTCCCTACAGTATATAAGTTCAGCTAAGACCTCTCTTATTTATGCGATGACTCCTTTTATAACGGCAGCGCTGTCATATTTCTTATATAAGGAACGCTTGTCAGTCTTTCAGTGGATTGGGATTTTTGTTGGTACCATCGGCATGGCCCCAATCTTTTTAACACATGACAGTGGACATTTTATGGAACTGTTGTGTGTTTCGGCACCTGAGTTGGCCCTCTGTTTGGCCGTTACTTCGGCCGCAACGGCTTGGTTCGTCATCAAGGCGCTTATGGCGCGCGGGCATCATTTAGTGGTAGTGAATGGTATAGCCATGGGGATTGGCGCAATACTGTGTGGTGGTACTATGATGGTAGTGACGCCACGCGCTTGGCAGCTGGTGAGTGATTGGCAACAATTTTGGATCTGGCTACTTCTTCTTATATTCCTATCACAAATAGTTGGCTACAATTTGTATTCCTGGTTGTTGACTCGTTATTCAATGACCTTTATGACGTTGTGTGGTTTTTTATGCCCACTCTTTAGTGCCATACTCGGCGCAGCTTTCTTGGGAGAAAGCATAACGTGGAACTATTGGTTTTCTCTTGGCGCGGTATTGGCGGGACTCTTTCTTTTCACTCGCGTTGGTCGCGGCAGCAAAAGCTTTGCTAATTAACCTGTTCTTCAAAAAACTTCGGCGAAGTGTGTTCAGGTGCCTTGCTCTCATGTTAGACTACAATCCAAATATGAAAAAAGGGATGCAATGTACGCAATCAATCGATGGTTTGGGTTTTTTTTTATTGCGTGGGGAGCTGGCTTGTCAGCAGCTGCCGCTGTCGCAGATAACGTAGAGGCTCGAGTTCCTGCGCTACGCGCAGAGTTTGTTGGCCCTGTGGTAGCTGATCAACCGGGCCGAGCACCAAGGCAGCGACGCCGGAAATTGAACAGGGAATTTCATAGCCAAAGCCGAATTCCGCAGGCAAAACTTACAAAGACAGCGCTCGAAAATCCTCATTTAAAAAAACTTTTATATGCGATTAGCCAGTCTGCGTATAACCGAGCTGAGACGCTCAAGGGACTGAAGCAAGCAGACGGACAGACTCCGCTCTATGAACCAGAAGCAATTGACAATCTTGTTGGGCAGGCTAGTTGGGACCTTACCGAAAAAGCACTCCGCGAAGACATTGAGAACAATCTTCCGTACACCCGCGCTCAAATAAATCAGATAGAAAATCCGGGCTGGAAGAGCGATGCTGTACTTGGTGTACATGAAAAAATAATCAATCCTATTATGGCTAAGTATTACGCAAACAAAGATATTATTGATCTTGTAACTAAAGTTACTATCATTGTTAGTGGTATGGCATATATTTTTAACAAATTTGGCGGCACCGAATGGATACGAAATAAGATTAGAGAGGCATTTGATAAGCCATCTATCTACACGGTTCGGCGTCGCAAATCCGGCTGGTTTGGTAAAAAACCGGAAGGGTTGCTCGGCGAAAATGACCTTATTCTTTCTTTGGAAACACGCAAACAGGTTAACGAACTTATATTCCTCGTCAATCGCCGCCAAGAAATAACACAAAAAACAAAAAAACCACTTACCTTGCCGCGCGTTCTTTTGTGGGGGCCTCCGGGAACTGCAAAAACAAGTATCGCACAATACATTGCCGACCAAGCTATTGGTGACGATGGAAAACCGATGGAATTCATTCGCCTTATGGCCTCAGACTTTATGCAGGTAAAATCAGAAGGTGACCGTATTGCGGTACTCAAAGAAATGTTTGAAAAAGCCCGACGCCGAGGGAATACTATTATTTTTCTTGACGAAGTTGATGGCATGACCGGTCAGCGCGGTAAAGAAAAAGAAAATGCAAATCGCGGGTTTCTTGACCACCTTCTTGATGAAATAGCGCAGCCATCGACCCGCTTTATGGTTATTGCAGCAACCAACCACATCGGCCGCATGGATAACGCATTGCTCAGCCGCTTTACGCGTCAAATTAGCATTGGTCTTCCAGCGCCGCGTCAGCGCAAAATGATCTTGGATCTTTATGCCGATCGTCTTCTTGCAAGCAAGGGATATAAAATGGAGATAAGCACCGCAAACATTGCCAATATTATGAAGGGATCTCCGGGGCGAGAACTGGAAGCATTTATTGAGCGCCTTAAAGAACGACTTGACTTCCTTTCGCAAAATGTTGCAACCAAAGAAACTTCTGATGAAGTCTTGCGTGAAATGGGTAAGTTGCCTCCATTGATTGATCATTCAGTTGTTGATATAGACAATGAGGACTTGCCTAACCCTTACGAAGCGGCTCCTGCCGCATAGCAGTGTCAATTATCTTTCTAATTTTTTCTTCTGCAATACCAAAATCTGTCATATCAATAATGTGCTCGTAAAGACCGCTTGAGCGAGCCTCTCGCATTTCAATTTGTGCCATTAACAAACGGCTTTCTTGGTCTTTGGCTGATTCACTATTGCGCGCTATTAGCCGCTGCGCAAGTAGTTCAGCTGGTGCTTCAATCCAAATACATACGGCTGTCGGTACCTGCTTCTTTAGAGCGCGCGCTCCGTTTATATCTGGTAGCACAAGTCGGATGTTGTTGCGAGTTAAAAAAGTTAATAGGCTGCGCGGGGTGCCATATAAATGCTCACCAAACTGATTTATTTCCAAAAAGGCTGCCGTCACCGCCAGCTCTTGAAATGTCTGGCGTGATACAAAAAAGTAATGAACACCATGGCGCTCACCGATGCGCGGAAGACGCGTTGTCACCGTGATAACTCGTGAGAGTGATGGCATGCGGGCTAGAAGGTGGTCGGTGGTAGTTGTTTTACCTGCTCCGGAAGGTCCAGAAATAATAATAAGTGGCGCCGCCATAAAGAGGCATCCTTTCGCTGATTATTTACTTTTGATTGTACAATCTTATACCGTAACGGACGTAGTATAATCGAGACTTTGTAAATTACACAGTATTAGCTAGAGTACATTGCGAGTGCAGAAGAATGGCAAAAAACTTACCAAAGAAAAGTATCCTTCCCCCATTCTTTACTGCAGCGGTTGTAATCGCAGTTTTTGCAGTTCTTATAGGAACAACTGTTTATTATTGGAAGCGATCGATACATCACGTAAAAAAGGTCATTACTGAAGATATCAATAATGAATTGACTGGTACGGGGGACTCGGAACTTTTGGCGCCGCAGCCACTGCCAGAAAAAGTTTCCATGAAGATACCGCCTGATCCGGTCCAGCAAAAACCGCTTGTGTGTAATGCCCAAATCCTATTGGGCTCTACTATTCCAAAAACTGGGGAGCTTGGTTTGCCAGGAACTGCGCTCAGCGATGGTCTATTCTTGTTTCTTAATAGAGTAAATACAACGAGAGGTGGTGCGTGGAAAAAACACCATCTTTCCTTAGACCAGCGAGATGACAGTGGTCGTATTTTGCGCGCAACGCCGCATCTCTATGATCTTTTGAGTAAGACACCTATTTTTTTCTCACCATTTGGCGAAATGGTTTTTGAAAAGGTTTATATTCCGCTTCTGGCACGTAATGCTATAGCAGTACTTTTTCCGCTCATCGGAATGCGAGCTCGTGTCACGAGTGGTATGCCCGTACTATGGTATCGACCACCGTATCGCCAAGAAATTCGCGCGCTTCTTGATTATGCAATTAATACTCTTAAGCAAGATAAAATCGCGGTTTTTTACGAAGAAAGCGCGTGGGGTATTGAAGCGCGAAATGCCACATTTGATATACTCCGGCGCAAATATAATTTGAAAGTATGTGGCAGTGCCTCTTATCAGCCCAATACGGTAATGGTAGGCTCGGCGGTTGCAGCGATTAAAAAAAGTGAACCACAAGTAGTCTTGTGTCTTGCCAATGGCCGCCCAACCTATAATTTTGTGCGAGAAGCCATTAATCAACAGCTTCATTATGCTTCTTTTCTTGGTTTATCTTGCTGTGAGCGCATTACTAAGCAGTTGAAAGAATCACGTGGTATGAGCATGATTACCGCGTCTGTTGTGCCAAGCCCTCGAAAAAGCCAGCTGCCAATAGTGCAGGAATATCGAAAATACATGCAAGAATACCTACCGAACAAAGGACTTTCAGCAGAATCACTTGAGGGCTATATTGCATCTTCATTGCTTCTTTATTTTCTAGAGCAGTGTTCATCTTCGGTGACAGTTGGACAGCTTTTACAACATATTGCCCAAGCGCCGGCCTTTGAGTTCAAGGGGCTACACTTAAAATATCGCAACCAAACTCTCTCCTGGTCCGTCTGGTTGAATAAAGGAAGTGACGAGCAATGGGATGAATATCGCGAAAAGAGGCAATAGATGTATCTAGCACAACGATTTTGGAATAGCATTTGCTCTAATAAATTCAAGGCAGTAGGCCTTGTTCTTTCCTCCTGCGCGGTTGTTTCGTTTTTTATTATGGCACTCTTTATATTCCGGCCTGCTGACCACCAACCTGATTTGCAACTTATTGATATGAGTATGCGCAAAGAAGTTCGTGATTTTGCCAGTATCGTAAAAACTGGCATGTATATTAAAAACTTTGAAGTTTTTGATATCACTAATGATCGCTTTCTCATCGGAGCAGTTGTATGGTTTGAGCTGCCCACCGATGAAATAATGATTGATGTCGTTCAGGATTTCTCTTTTATTAACGCAAAAATACTAGAGAAAACTCCGGGAGATATTCGCATCAACGGGCATACTATGTTCATTAAGTATGACTTGCGCATCGAGTTTAAAAGTGACCTTAATTATTATCGCTACCCATTTGATGACCATCGTATTTCATTAGTAATGACAAATAATGGTGTAAGCCCAAACGAAATGTATTTTACAGTAGAAAACAGCTGTTTTGGCGTATCTCCTGATGTGTATACTGGCAACTGGCAAATTCTAGATCTTGATAGCGCTTGGGGCTACTTAAGACTTTCTCTTGACGCGCGCAATGACAGTAAGCGCATTTTGCGTCCCGCGGTTGCCTATAGTATTAATTTTGAAAAATCCAGTATTCGCAACATTATTATTATCTTTGTACCAATGTTTATTGCATTGCTTTTTGGCATGCTAACTTTTCTTATGGGTCTTTCTAATAGTGCTAGCCGCATGCGCATGAGTGTTTCAGGGCTTACAGCTCTTCTCAGTTACCGCTTTATTATCGATCGCATGATACCGTCTGTTGGTTATTTAACAACAACAGATCTTGTCTATGCACTCTACTTGCTGCTTCTTCTGGTAATTTTTGTGCTTCAATTGCTTCTTAGCCTCTACACAGAATCTGGCAAGGGAATCCCCGCAGCCGCAATGGTGTGGTTGCAGCGCGTGCATGACATAATATATCTTCTTAGTTCGACAGTGTTTGTCGGATATAGTGCCTATGTATTACTGTGGTAGCTGTTCGGAGGGTGGATGAAAAATAGTATTTTAAATAAGATTTTGGCTGTACCGCGCAAGGCATACATAGCAGCGGCAGCGGTTTTCACATTTATTTTAATCTTGCTTGTCTTGGTGCCAGAAAGTATTTGTATTACAGGCCTCAACTCTCTTGAAGAAGCATCTGAGTACGCTCGGATGATGCCTGAATTGCCTCCAATGGAAAACACCAATCTTGTGCGGCCTGACTACGACCGTTTCTATCGTGCAAATATGCCTGGCTATTTCACACGGAAGTGGCGTGCCATAGCCTGCTGCCTCAATTTCCCAACACAATTCGATTGGCCTTCATTATATTTCCGCTCACTTCTTGATGTGATGCTTAAGCGCTTTAAAAGTTATCGCGTTGAGCGCAACATTGTTTATAAGATGAGCCCAGCGCCCAAAGCGCGCTTTGTAGTTTTTGGTGATTTGTATGGCGCCTACCACTCGTTTGTACGAGATCTGGAAAAACTCAAGGAGCTCAATATTATTAATGACTCGCTCAAAATTATTGCACCAGATACCTACATTGTCTTTATGGGTTCGACGATGTCGCGCTCACCTTATGGTATGGAAACACTCGGTCTTGTTTTGCGTCTTATGGAGATGAATGCAGATACAGCCATTTATTTGCGCGGCAACCACGAAGACAATAAGTATTGGGAGGCTTTTGGCTTAAAAGAGCAGTATGAAATAAAATGTGGACAGGAATCTGGGCAACTCATAGCAACGACAAACAATTTTTTTATGCATTTACCACTTGGCCTGTATTTGATGGTGCCAAATCATCCGTGTCATTTCATAAAAATGTCACATTTAGCCAGCAGTGAAAGCAGCAAGCTTAAAGAGGATTCGTATGCGCACTTCTTAGAGGCAAAACAAAGCGGACTTCTAGATAAACACGAAATATCCGAGGGGCTAACTCATAATAGCAAGATAACTATTGAGGTTGCTTTTCAATCTGAGAAGAAGCGGCAGACATTTCAGTCTTCAACAGGGTTGCGACAACTGCCGGCTGATGGCGGGGCTACTACCTGGACTCTTATGTCCGCGCCAACTTTAGTTATGCAAAAAGGCTTGCAGTTTACTCATGATGCTTTTGCGATTATCCAGATTGCGTCGCAAAAAGGAGATTGGATTGTTACTGAATACTCTCAGGATGCGATTAAAAAAGATGGATTTAAAACAACTGCATATCAATTTTTTACCGGAGCGCGCGAAAGTGAAAAGCAAGTTGTACCTGAGAATGATAGCGTCTCTGCGCCGATAGAAGCAGAGACAGAGACAGCGATTCCCAACTTGGCCCCTGTTGCAGCGCCAGCCTTGGTACCTAGAGAGCCGACAAAGTCAGTAAGCAACGGGGTCACTAAAAATTTGCAAGAAGCTCTTAATAGCAATTTTGTACAACTATTAGCTGGCCATAGAAAAAAGCGACCTACGGCAATTCGGGCGCCGTCTGCAGCGCTGACAACGATCACTTCGACTGCGCCGCAAGAACGGGCACGCGCAGGGTTAAGTATTTCGCAAGAAACGCCGTTGCCGCTGCCACCACTTTCACTCTCCGGCAACAGAGGGAATGAGATGTCTATTACAGTCGGAACACCTGTTCAAGATCCCGCCACACGCACCATGACGCTGCCGCTTATGGTAACGATAAAAGATACGAATGGTCAATCAGTACCACCGCGCCCTGTTCCCTCCGGAGAAGGCAGTCATGACGAACCTCCGTTGATTAAAGTCCCCGGCGTCTAACGTAGCGCCTTAGTGCAACATCTGTTATCCTTGCGGCTCATTTTTGAATTTGAATAAGGAGATGCCATGAGCAACCAGAAGTTGCCATCAAAATCACAAGACTTTTTCGGTTGGTACAATGAAGTTATCTATCAATCTCAACTCGTTGACGAAAGCCCAACTCGTGGCTGCGTAGTCCTGCGACCATACGGCTATGCATTATGGGAAAATATTACTCGTATCATAGACACACGTTTTAAAGAAAAAGGCATTGAAAATGCGTATTTTCCGCTCCTAATACCTGAATCATTTCTTAAGAAAGAAGCAAAGCATGTTGAAGGCTTTTCTCCTGAGCTTGCGGTGGTGACTCATGCCGGTGGTAAGCAATTGGAAGAGCCATACATTATTCGTCCAACTTCAGAAACAATTATTTACCATATGATGGCCCGCTGGATTACTTCATGGCGTGATCTGCCAATGCAATTAAATCAATGGGCAAATGTCGTGCGCTGGGAAATGCGTACACGGCCATTCATTCGTACGGCTGAATTCTTATGGCAAGAAGGCCACACTGCGCACGCGACCCGCGAAGAAGCGCTCGCAAAGGCCAAAGAAATGCTTGCCGTGTATATTAAGTTCATTTCTGAAGAGCTTTGTATTCCTGTTTTTTCTGGCGAAAAGACACCAAAAGAGCGATTTGCTGGCGGCGAAGCAACTTTTACCATGGAAGGCATGATGCCAGATGGCAAGGCACTTCAAATGGGAACGAGCCACTTACTTGCTCATTCTTTTCCTGCAGCTTACGGCGTCCAATTTCAAGATAAAGATGGCCAAATGAAATCACCCTGGTGTACCAGCTGGGGGACAACTACTCGTATGATCGGGGCAGCAGTCATGGTGCACGGTGATGATAGCGGCCTTGTGTTGCCACCAGCCATTGCGCAATATCAAGTGGTTATTGTACCAATTTTTAAGACCGAAGAAGAAAAAATAGTGGTAACTGCTGCGGCTACCGCACACAAGCAGGCGCTTGAAGCAACAGGTGTTCGTGTTCACATTGATCTTCGCGATGAGCGTCCTGGCGCAAAATTCTTTCACTGGGAGCTTCGAGGTGCGCCAATTCGCCTAGAACTGGGACCGCGCGATGTAGCGCAGCATTCGGTTATGCTGGCCCCTCGCATTGTTGCTGAAGGCGCGACTCGCAAATCAGTCGTTATGTCAGGTGAATTGGTTGGCGCTGTTCATGCTTCATTGAAGGCACTAGCAAGTTTGTTGTTTACACGCGCAAAGACCTATCGCGATGCACAGTTAATTAATGCAGCTTGCGGCTCACTGGCTGACTTTGGCAAAACAATTGAAGAGTACAATGGCTTTGTCAAGGCCGGCTGGTGCTTTGAGCGATCATGTGAAGAGGCATTGGTAGCATACAAGGGCAGTATTCGCTGTATACTTGACGAAGTGGTGCCTGATGGGGCACAGTGCTTTTGTTGCCAAAAGCCAGCAACCCATATGGTACTGGCGGCAAAGAGTTATTGATCCGTTTTTATTTATAGTGGGTATCCATGACAACACCTGGCCACCTTGATTACCTTTCTTTTTTTCAAACCTATTTGCTCACCGAAAAGCGTTTATCCCGCAATTCGGTGAGTGCTTATTTGACCGATGCAGAGCAGCTACAGAAGCATCTTGCGCAGAAATATGCTATCACCTTGCCGCAGGCAACTGGTGCGCAACTAAAGGCATACATTCGGTTACTTCATAATGCAAAGTCGCAGCCGCGCACAATTGCACGCAAAGTATCTGCTTTCAAAGTGCTGTATGCTTTTTTGGCCGAGCGTTACGGGGCAATAAATGTCGCTGAAGTGCTTATTATTCCCAAAATTGAAAAAACATTGCCTACCTATTTGACGCATGATGAAATTCAAGCACTTATCAAGGCCGCAATGCAAGATGAAACACCTCGCGGTCGACGCAATTTGATGATGCTACAGCTTCTGTATGCTACCGGATTGCGTATTACAGAACTTGTGACCTTGCGCATTGAGAACATCCATTTTGATACTGGCTTTGTAAGTGTTCTTGGGAAAGGTGGCCGACAGCGCGAAATTCCGCTTCCTATGCCTATTTGTGAGGCACTGGGTGCTTATGTTCGCACTATATTGTCGGGACTTTTGGCCGATACTGGCATTACCATTAACGGCAAGACCCTTATTTTTCCTACTGTGCGTGGTCGCAAAATAACGGCAATCACGCGCCAAGCTTTTTGGTGCATTCTTAAGGGCATTCTTGTAATTTCTGGTATTACGAAAAATGTTTCTCCGCATACGCTGCGCCATTCACTAGCAACACATTTGCTGCAAGCCGGCGCCGACATACGCTCTTTGCAGCTGTGGCTGGGCCATGAGCAAATGAGTACTGTCGAAATTTACACGCACCTGGACAAAAGCATGGTGCGCAAGGCCTACGATCACAAACATCCACGAGCATAAAAGGGCTACTTATGAATCTTAAAAACCTCATGAAGACCGCAACTTTAACAATATTTTTTGGCGGCACAAGCCAGATCGCTTTGGCGGCTGATTGCTGCGCAAAGCCAGACAGTTCGTCTCTAATAGGCGAACAACTCTGGTGTCTTGCACACTCTCGGGAGGCCGGGCAATGCCTTATTGTTCTCGGAGCATGCATGTGTAAATGTAATTGTAACTTGATGTCGCCTGCGCAAAAAGAGTCCGAAAGTGATGCCGAATCAGCAAGTAGCGAAGAAGCTCTTGCAGTGGATCATCGCGATATAGATACCTATATCCCAAAACCTGGCGTATTTTGCACCAGCTTGCGTCGCCGAAAACAACTAATAGATTAGTAGTTTTTGACGGCTTTATGCTTTTTCAGCATTCTGAGCGGGAATTATAATGTAAGAAAGAGAGAAGTATGGTATTTATCAGGTGGTATCTGTTGTTTTTGGTGTTTTTTCTTGCTGGCGATGCCAAGGTGCAAGGCGTAGATACAGGAAGTGATGCTTCTTTGTCTCTAGCAGTCGGCATTTGCGCGTGCTGCATAAAACTTATCCCCCATGCTTACAATTGCGCACATGCAAGCTGCAAAAAAAATAACTATATTAGCATGGACACTGAAAAAATTTCTCTAGTAAAATTTGATTCTAAAAAATTAAAGTATTAACAAAAAAAGGGGCTTACTTGTTGCCCAAGGTGTTGCAATTTTCGCGTATATTATGATAAAGCAGCATCACCTGAATCACCCGATACTTCTTTAGTAATGAGTAAGTGTTCCTGTTGTATATTTTTTTGTGATATTAGTCCAACAGGACGCTCAGTGAAGGAAAAATGTATTCGTATAAAAAAAAGCTAGAAGGAATTCCACATTTACCATGGCAAGAAAAGATGCGCGTCTGTGTCGTTACTACTTGTTGTATGGTTGTTTTTTGTCCTTGCAATCTTGTGCCAAAGCCTGAAGGAACTTTAGCACTTCTTGTGGCACTTGCCCATACCACGACTTCCGCCGAAGCAGCATGTTTTTTTTGCGGCAAAAATGCAATGCGCAGCTTAATAACCAAACTTGAGCCATGGATGGTTGTTATGGAAAAGGCTCCAGCGCAAATACATATGAGTGCGAAGGAAGACTAAACCATTCCTTTGACCGTTGGCAGTAATTTTCTTATACTCGGTCCCTATCGTAGTTCATTTTTTGTGCAGAGGTTTTTCATGTCACTAATTTTAGCGCCTAATTCATTTGTGATTGCGCAGCCAACAATCTTCTCGCTGCTCAGCTCTATGCAGCCGATCTGCAACAAAAGAACTCCTCTTGAAAGCACCGAATCAATCCTTTTTTCTATTACGCCGCGTGAATTGACAATCAAGGCAACTGATATGGAAATCAGCCTTCAGTCTACTGCGGAAATTGAAAGCTCAGTCAACGATGCGATAAGTTTTCTGGTTTCGGGAAAGCGTATATTTGATATCGTTAAAGAAATGGATGGCGACATTACGTTTACTCTTGAGGGTAATGGGTTAAATCTTCGTTGCGGCGGCGTTGATCTCTCGCTTAACATTAAATCGGCGCAAGATTTTCCTGCATTCCCAGAGCGCATCGAAAACCTTATGCATATTGATGCGCAATTCTTGGTTGGCTTGCTGAACAAAGTATCTTTCCTGGTGCCATCAAATAATTCAAATGCCGCACTAAATGGGCTGCTCTTAGAAATTGACAATAAGGGCACCAGCATGGTTGCCACCGATGGTCACTCTTTGGCACGTGTTACAACGAGCAAGTACATTCTCGGAGAAAAGCACAAATGGTTGCTTCCTAAGCGTGCCGTTATGGAATTGAAAAAAATAATCGAAGTAGGCGGAGCCGAACAAGTATTTTTGGGTATGTGTGGTAGCCAATTAGTCTTCTCTGGCCCGAATTTTAATTTCTTTACCAAATTGATCGCAAGCCCATTTCCTGAGTATGCGCCAATCTTGGACAAGCAAGGATTTATTCCTGCGCGCGTTCATCGTGGCGATTTCAGCCGCACACTAAAGCGCACCGGCTGCCTGCTTGCCGGACAATTCCTTTCAACTACTTTTACCTTTGCGCGTGAAGGGCTCAATGTTAAGTTGAGCAACAAGGAGGTTGGCTCGCTTAAAGAATCATTGCCGTTGAGCATCTTTGACGGCGTACCAGTAGAAAGTCGATTCTATTCACCATACTTGCTGAATGGCCTTCAAGTGCTTTCAGGCGACATGGTTAACTTTCACATTAAAAACAGCATGCGGCCTATCATTTTTGATGATGCTAATGATGAGTATTCCTTTACCTATTTAGTAATGCCCGTCAGCGCCGTAAATGCTGCGTAAGCGCGGGATATTGTGGGCATAGCGCATCTTACACTTCGCAATTTTCGCTGCTTTGATCAGCTTGATCTGACTATCGATCAGCCATTTTTGATTATTGAGGGACCAAATGGTTCTGGTAAATCAAGCATTGCTGAAGCGCTGTATTATGCCTGCTACCTTAAGTCTTTCCGTACACATCGTGCAAGCGATGTCGTACGTCATGGCGACGAAACAGCCTTTTTCTTGCGCCTTCATGGCCAGCTTGCTGATGGCGATAGCTACACCATCCAAGTTGGATTTGAGGATGGCGCCAAGCGTGTAAAAGTGAATGACATGATCATCACCACCTATAAAGAGATCATGGACTACTACAAAGTAGTTTTGGTGAGCGAGCACGATCTGGGTATTATTCAAGAAGGGCCGGAAGAGCGCCGTTCGTTTATCAATCAGTTGTGTGTATTGCAAGATCCCGGCATGGCAGAATTGCTACGCTTAAACAAGCACATGGTAAGCCAACGCACCCAGTTGCTACTAAGTAGCCAATGCCATGATGATCACTTTGTGTTGTGGACACAACAATTGTGGGAGAACTCAACTGAAATTGTCCGCCGTCGACATGCTGGATTGGCGTTGCTTCAAAAAGAAGTAACCTACTTGGCAACATATTTGGGCTTTGAATTGCCATCCATAACCCTTACGTACAAGCAAAAAGGTGGCTCACATCCAACTTTTACTGAATTCTGGGCCGAGTACCAAACAAACACATTTCCCCAGGAGCAATACCAGCGCCGCACTTTGTTTGGATGCCACCTCGATGACGTCGTAATTAACTTTGGTGCCAAGAATGCGCGCCTGTACGCTTCCCGTGGCCAGCAAAAACTCATTGTATTACTGCTAAGAGCAGCGATGATACGAGTGCTTCAGGAGCAAGGAGGGTGCTCCCGCACCGTCGTGTTTGTGCTTGATGATTTTGTGACCGATCTGGACAAAAAAGTAATGAACGCTGTCCTTAATATGGTTCAAAGTCTTGGCTGCGGAGTCGTTATTACCTGTCCCTTGGTTGATATGGTTTCTTTTTCGCAAGGGGCGCAGCTGGTACGGCTAGCGTAAATGAAGCCCTTGCTTCGTATCTATAGGTTGTTCTCTGAAGCCTGATGAGGCCTTAATTCAAACTTAAAAATGATGCTGAGCGGCCCTGTGATTAAAAAAAATCCCCGATTTTTCAAGTGCTTCTCAACGGCGAAGTAGAGGAATTTAAGTTTCTGGGATGAGTGGCTAGCAATTTAACTTTTGCTCATAATTGCGAGGAGCATCTAGGACGCAAGGTCAAATAAAAAAAAAGGCGTTCGTCGCATGCGCGGCGGCCAACAAAACTACGTCGGATTGCAATATTGAGGCACCCATGCAAAGCAAAAAGTGCTTACTTAAAGCATCTTTAGTTTTTGCGCTTGATTTTCTCTCAGAATATATTATCCTGACTACCTCATTACTACTCTCCTTCTTCCACCGCGCAAGATTTCTTGTGCGGTGGATTTGTTATTTTGACATAATTGTCATTATCGGCACAGCAGGTTTTTGTAGTAAGAACTTAAAGTGTGCGCCTGCCTATTCACCCCTATCTTACCAAAGTGATTTTGTCACTTTGGTGTCATGCTTGTAGCCAAGAGGTGGCTCGTCGGAAAGAAACAAAAAATGGTTCTTTGGTTTCTTGGGCTAATTTTTCTTGAGCATGGGTCGAACCAAAACCTGCAAGTTCATTTCTCAGGGTTGCCGCAAATTACTTCTCTAGGATTGTGGCCATTGTAACCTCTCGCTCGCTATATAGCATGTCACTCCTTGTCTGTTTTGGCTTCAAAGCAACAGTTTAAGGAGT
>JAUPVI010000098.1:3032-4186 GCA_030917105.1 Candidatus Babelota bacterium | reverse complement strand
ATCTGGATTGTTAATCTTTTTCGCTATGCTTCGCGAGTGAGCGCCTTACGTGTAACGAATGGTGGCGCATCAAACGATGTGATTACTATGAAGTGGTCGCTTGCAAATGAGCTACGTTTGCGGAAATAGAACGGCGATGTGATTGAAGCTGAAGCGAAGGCGATTCGAGAAGAGTGTGAAAGAATTATGAATAGAGACTAATAAGTCTATGCTGAGGCTTGTTGATGCGATATCGTAGCGCGGCTCTTTTCAGAAGAAAGTCTTTGTATTTATTGTGCTATTTATTTTGATCTGCCGGAGATGACGCCTTTGTTAACCAGCAAGATATATAGGTAGCGTGTTCTTACTTTCGGCTTATTGGAGGCAGTTGTTTGCTTCATGAAAAAGGAAGGGCGGTTTTTTAAGTGAACCGCTTGAGTGAAGGCCCGTCGAAAAAAAAGTGCACAATCAGATTTCTAAAATATGGTCTTTTGCTATCAGGATGCTGTAGAGATGGTGCAGACGGCCTGCTCAGGTTTGCCTTAGCGCTTATAATGCTTATTGATTGTGAAAGCGAACGTTGCAGGCTCGTGGCATCACGCAGGTTTATTCTGCGCGGATTGCTTCGCTACGAACTTAGATCGGATTGATGAATTAGTAGCCATGTACTGTGCGGCGATGGGCAGATGCGTTTGATTTTGATTTTAGTTTGTGGGCATTTTTGGTTCCCTATAGTCGTATAGCAAAAGGAATGATATGAGGATTAAGAAGTTAATATTTGTGGGTTGTTTAGTGTGGATTGGCTTTAGTATGGCGTCTGATATGACAATCGAGTCCTTGGCGACTTCTTTATTAGACGGGGGTATTTTCCCTCGTGCACGGGAGGGGTATGATGAATCTGGGTTTACTCTTGATCAGCTTGTTGACTTTGATGGAACGTGGCGGAGGACGTTTCCAGAAGCAGAATCATTTTTGGACTTTTATGCGAGTGATGATGGCGCCAAAGTTCATTCGGATAGCGGAGTAATTAAAACGAATTGCAATGATGGATTGTGGTTTGCCGCATTTTCATACTTTTTTGGCGATGATTTAGTGACACCTGGAGATGAAGTTCGCATACATGATTCAGTTTTGACGGCAATAAGAAGTTTAAATTATGGTGCTTTGCCAAAAAA
>JAUPVI010000098.1:0-3022 GCA_030917105.1 Candidatus Babelota bacterium | reverse complement strand
ATTGATTCGTTGGCTAGTTGCTGCGCATGTACTTGAGGTTGCGGAGAAAAATGGCTTTGATTCGAACGGAGTCGTTTTGGGAGTAACCGAGATTATAACTGAGGTTGTTAACTCGAATGCTTACCTTGCCATTAATCAGCAGGGTGAAATTGTAAGCAAGGTTAGGGCTATCATTGCTTTTTACCATCCAGAAGGGATACCGGAAAGCAAGCAGCGTCTTTTTGCTCCAGCGATGGCGCTAGCTGATGCAGCAGCAGAGTTAGGGGCGAGTTTTGGACTTGATGTATCTCAAGGAAGTTTCGCTGCTTCGGCAATGCGTGGCGAGTCATCTTTGGCGATAGCGTTCGATGCTCGTGATAAGTATCTTGAACAGGTGGCTCCGATTTCTGCGCGGCAAGGCTTCTTTGAGCTCCCTGGGTTCACGTTTTTAAGTGAAAACTGGGCTGAATTTTTTCCGAAGAGTGAATCGCTTTTTGATTGGTACGGACACAAAGATTTTTCTATCGAGCGGACGCGGAATGCTTTTTTAGTTGAAAATGTCAGTAGTGGTGTTTGGATACATTTCTTGAGCCATATTGACCAAGCAAGGGCAATTGATATTGCTGAATTCATGCAAGGGCTTGCTTGTGAGGAGGGGGCAATGACCTATGCGTTCAAGGCTATTACTTGTGGTACCCTTGCGCGATCGCGGTTGCGCCGCTGGTTTGTGATGGCGCATCTGGTGGCGGTAAAATACCAAGCCGAGTGTGAGCATTTGGCAAGAGAAGCAGGTTCAGTGCATGGGTCGACGAAGAGAAAGGAATTGGCAGACCGGTGTAACAAGGCAACGAAGGAAGTGTTTCAAGAGGTTCGAAATTCCGAATGTCTTAGTCTAGGAGAGTCCGAAGCTATTCTTGCAGCTCTTAAATTAATTCCTTGCCAGCATGAGTCGAAGAAGCTTGCGGCATTGTTTGTGGGGTTGGGTGTAGGGGAGAGCGTAGGTAAGTAGTTTTACAGCCCTAATTGCTTTTCTAGTGACGATGCATGCGTTGTTTCAATACGCTGTAGCAATATTTTTAGTCGACGATAGTCGTTGCCCAGGAGCAGCGTGAGGGTATGGTAATAGTGTTCAAAGAGTGCTGGGTTGAGCATGTCGTCCCGCATAAGCCGATTGAGAACGCTGATGAGTAGTTCATCAAGGAGAGGGTTGCCGGCATTATTGCTGAACAAGACTGCCAAGAAGTGTGGTGCGGAGAAAAAGAGCGCATATTCCGCATCAGTTGCCGGTCGGATAAAAGCATGAATAGAGGCTGGTGAGGGTGCGAGGGAGTGAGAAATCGCTCCTTCATTTATTTTGTACCCTACGATGGAAACCGTGAAGACCGTGCGTAAAAATTCAAAAACCTGTGGGTGTTGTGAGCGCAGCTCACCTTCAGTCTTTTGATACGGAAATGGGGTGCGCTGTGGGTCCGAAGAGCCGGTCTCCACGTTGGCCACAATGCCAAACAAGGTCATGTTTTTATACGTAACGCAGACCAGTGAGCTGAACGCTGGTGTGTTGTCCCAGGACCAGCACTGGCCAGTGTAGCCGGTGAGTGAGCTGCTAATGACTTCGGCGAAAGCAGGGAAATGCGGGTGTTTTTCTATGCTTTTCATATGTTTCTCTTTTCCTTTGGCGTGCGAACAGTAGTAATGAATTGAGTGCGATGGATGAACGTTGCCGGCTTGCTTTTGAGCGTCGCGCAATGAGTTGGGCTGGCATACGCTTTGTCTTTGCCAAATTGGTAGGCGGGGAAAAAGTGCTGTATCGCGGCCATTAAGCGGTCGCGCGTGACTTTGGCAATAATTGAGGCGGCGGCAATAGAGCGGGAATAGTCCTCCCCTTTTATGAACGATGCAATGGGCGGGTGGGCAAAGCCGGCCGGCAATGTAAGCGGCATGGCGTCTACAGTAATGTAGCCAACTTGGCCAAAGAGGGTGGGCTGACGACTTGCCAGCATCAAGACTGCCTTGCGCATGGCGTATAAGGTTGCTTGGTAAATATTGTATTTTGCGATGTGCGCATGGTCAGCGCGAGCAATGGCATAGGCGGCATGTTCAACAAGCCACTTGAAAGCTTTATCGCGTGCTTTGGGGGTCATTTTTTTTGAATCGCGAAAATCTATGGGGCAATGAGCCGGTAAAATGGCTGCTGCAACAACTAATGGGCCTGCAAGACAGCCGCGACCAACTTCGTCAATTCCACAGACTAGCTGGCCTTTTTTCCAGGCTAAGGCTTCATAATAATCAGGATATGCTGGCGTTTTTGACATTTTTCTACAATTTTTCGCTACTTGCGCTATACTCTTCGCTCGTTCTACTGGGGGAGCATAGAACAAAAGTTGATAAATGAACATATGCACGATACCTGTTCCGTACAGAATCCTGCCTGGTAATTAGTTTAGTAAGGAGAAAAAAATGGTGTCATCCGCAACCGATTTGCGCGTCAAAGAGCTTCTTCGTGAGAAGCGCTGGACGACCAAGATGCTTGCCGAAAAGACTGGCATGTCCGAGAGCTACTTAACACACATCAAGAATGGTACTCGCCGGTGGAACGAAGATATCTTAAAGAGGCTATCTGAGGCCTTTGAGATTCACCCTATCGAGTTGTTCAGCGTGCGCAAGCGGGCAGCGGCAGAGCGTAAAGATCGGGTTGCAAAGCGTGAAGGCGGGGAAATTGCCCCGGCCATTGTGCCTAAAATTGTACCGGTTATGAAAGAAATTCCGGCGCACCCATCTCCTTATACTAACCAAGTTACACAAATGACCACCGGTTGCAAGGATATGTTTGTTCCCGTTGTCGGCTGTGATGACCCGGACATGTTCTGTGTCAAGCTTGACGTAAATACCCTTAGGCCAGAGTTTCTGCGGGGAGACAATCTGATCGTTTCACCGGCTGCCGAAATCTCTTCGGGTGATATGGTGGCGATTGAGTTTAGTTCTTCTGGTCGGCAAGTTCGCCAGTTTATGCAAATTTCTTTTGTGGAAAATTTTATCATTCTGG
>JAUPVI010000097.1 GCA_030917105.1 Candidatus Babelota bacterium | reverse complement strand
TTTTTTTGAAAAAAAAAGGAAGTGAAACAGCAGAAAAAGAGCAAAAGCTTTCCAGCCAGCAAAGCAAAGTGCACAAACTTTTGAATGAGTTTGCATCAAAAGTTTGTGCACTTTAAAACAAAACTAAGAATACAAAAAAATTACTTTGTACATTCATAAATGATTTGCAAAGCCGTGGACTCATTAACAACCGGTGTTTTGTGATAACTTGTATACCGCTTAACCGCAGAAAAACCGACATCAGAGAACATTTTTTCCATTTCCCCGGGGCGAAAAAGATGTTGTTCCAAAAGCTCTCGCTCAGTACTGCGAACCTGCATCTGTGGACCAAAATCAATATACGAACACTGCACTGAGTAGCGCTGTGAGGAAACATCATACGCACTCAGCAAACGCAATGCAATAATAGACCCATCAGCCCTCGTGTGCGCCTTATCCAATGGGTTAACTTTTGGCTCCAACTCAGAGGCTTCCATGTCAATTTCCATAACCAACTTGCCGCCAGGAGCCAGATGAGCATAAAGCGCTCGTAGCCCTTCTACACGATGCTGCGGGTCAAGAATTAATCCCCACGAACCAAACGGAATGAACATTAATGCATATCGCTTTTTGCTCGAAAAATCTTGTACATACTGCTGCCAAACTGGCGGCTCGTCTTGAGACTTGGCTGCATATTTAGTTTTCAGTGCGGCAAGCATTTCCGTTGATGCATCAAACCCTTCAATCAAAATGCCAGCTTCAAGCAGCGGCAGCAATATACGGCCGGTGCCACACATCGGCTCCAACACTAGCCCTGCAGCTTCGCGTGCATAATTAAGATAAAAAGCGATTTCTCGCTGTGCACGTTTATCGGTTTTATCAAGATCGTAAAATTGGGTGCAAAGACGGCCGTACGTTTTCACTTACCATCTCCACGCAACAACATCAATTCTTGTGTGTATTCAGTTACTCCATCCTCTGATGGCGTTTCCAGAATAACCGCAATCCCGCGTTCATTCATATCATGTGCACAGGCATGCAATACTTCGAATGGAATCTTTCCTTGTTTAAGGTTTGCATGACGATCTTTCCCACACCCAACCTCAAACAGAGAATCGTTCAAGTGCACAACTTTGAGTAATGTGCGCCCAATAATGGCATCAAACTCTTTCATCATCGCATGGTACGCCGCAACAGAGTCTAAGTTATAACCAGCAGCAAAAACATGACAGGTATCTAAACAAATTGCCACGCGATGACGTATTTTTTCGTCGCACGCATCGTACATCGCACGGAGTTCTTGGAATGTACGCCCGAGCGTTGTACCTTGACCAGCAGCGGTTTCCAGCAAAACTACCGTATCTCCAGGAACCTTGTGTAAAGCCTCGGACAGATTGCACGCGATTTGCGCAATGCCAGACTCAACACCACGCCCGGTATGCGCACCAGGGTGTAAAACAAGATACGGAATTTTTAACTGAACGCAGCGCTCAAGTTCGTGCTGCAAAGAATTAATTGATTTTTTCTCAACCTCAGAATTGGAAGCCGCCAGGTTAATGAGATAGGCAGCATGCGTAACCACAATGCTCACATCACTCTGCTTCCACGCCTCTACAAACGCGAAAGCTTCTTCAGAAGGAATAGGTTTGGCAAAATAAGACTGATTACTTTTGGTAAAAATTTGCACCACATGGGCGCCAACCTCCGCCGTACGCTTAAAAACAGTATGAAGCCCGCCAGCGACTGACAAGTGTGCACCAAAAAGATCTTTTTTCATTCACCATATCTCCGCCGCGGCTTACACGAGGTGCAATCGGCGCCGTGTTCGGCAACGTGCAACTCATCTTCACGCCGTTTAATTTCATCTAACACAACTTTGCGAACCAGTGTTTGCATTGTCATTCCCTCGTGCTCGGCAATACAGGCAAGGCTGTAGGCGTCTTCACGCGACAGGGTAAACATTACTTTCAAGCTTTCCATCGACATGAGGCAGCTCCTTTTTGGCTACGAATATTAAAATCTCATCACTCTCACCAAAACGTGGACTCAGGATAGCATCCCCAGGTGAAATGTCCATACCACCGCACTTTCCTTATACTATCTTAAGATTGAGCTCAAAAGGAGCACTGCTATTGTAGCGCAGCAGGCGCAATCGAACCGCCTGCTCATTTACTGGCTGCATATGCTGAACTGCCGCCTTGCTCGCATTGATCACGAACTGCCGATGGCCCGTCACCTGGGCAATGGGCAGTTCTGCCGGGAGAACCCCCTCCTCAACGATTTTTTGCACTAATACAAAAGCCATCTTGCCGGGAACCTGTGCATGGCCACCAAACGCAAACATCGCTCCTGCCTCCATACCCCCCAAACTGCCAGGAAAAAAAGTTGTCTCTGTCTTTTCACACAGTGCCACCAATGGCTCAATCAAATACTCCAGCGGGTCACACTCAAGGGTCAAAAGCACATCATGGCTTTGTAATAACGGCGCTATCTCCTCCAAAGCGTGAGCCATATCAGAAATAGGAAAAATAGTGGTATTCACTTTTTCTCGCGCAAGCAATCGCTTCACAGCTCGCGCATCCCTCACAACAAGGCCACCAACGTCATCGTTCAAGTCATACGGCAGTAACACGTTACACGCTCCCGGCTTAACCACTTGCAGCATGGCAGCCATCGCAAGGCGGTCATATTCACCGGAAATTACACCGGTTACATGACCGCCCGGGCGCTCAAAGGAGTCTACTAGTTTTCGTTCAACACAGTCGTCAACACCAATAAAGACCACGGGGTAGTCAGACATTTCACGCGCTACATAGGGTGTCGCAAAATAGCCATCGACTACCACCACATCCGGCTTCCACCGCCGCAACTCTTTTACAACGCTTACTAAGCTTGTCGGCTCATCCTCCTTAAAGTAAAACGGGCGTACATCATAAACTCGCTTTTTTTCAACCTGTGAATGCTTACGCAAAAAGCCCTCATATGCCTTGCGGTGAGCATACACATTATGTGCTAGTACAAACCCAACACGAACCGGCACCGGACCAGTTGGCACAGCAAAATAATACCAGGCGTACCCCACCGTCAGTACTCCTACAAAAGTGATACAGGTAGCTTTCCACAAAAAAGGTAGACTTTTTTTCTTCATATTTCCTCCAAACCCTTACTAGTTGCCTCATCCTTACCACACCCCTGCCATCAGGCGCCAGAATTTTTTATGAAAAGGAGCTGCAATTTTCTTATTTTTGGTTATAGTGTGGCCCATTCATTTTCATCAAAAGGGACCTGGTATGTACATCGTCGAAGGCAATATTGGCGCCGGAAAATCCACATTTATTACGCTTTTAAGCTCCTACCTTCCGCACATAACCTATTCGCTTGAACCAGTAGATACGTGGGCACAACAAAACTATGGTAAATCGCTCCTTGAGCAATTCTATACTGACCCTCATCGCTGGGCCTATACAATCGAAACCCTCGCAATGCTCTGCCGCTCGCGCGATTATTTGGGCAAAAATACCCACTCTCCCTTTCATGTAATGGAGCGATCACTGTACTCTGGCCACTATTGCTTTGCGCTCAACGGGAAAGAAGAAGGCTACTTCACCACAGTAGAATGGGATGTATACCAACAATGGGTGGACTTCATTTTCGCCAGTAAGAGCACACCACCCAGTGGATTTATCTACTTACGCACTACGCCGTCGATCTGTAATGCTCGCATTGCCAAACGCAACCGCAACGGCGAATCCGGGATCCCACTTGATTATCTTGAAAAAATCCATCACTGGCATGAGCAATTCCTCATGCATAAAGCTGGCATTACCCCTGAGATCGGTGCGGTACCAGTCCTCGTCTTGGACGTCACGGAAGATTTTGTAAATAACCCAACCCGCATGGCAGAATTGGCACAAAAAGTAGCTCGATTCATGAAGGAAAATGAATTGATCGTCAAAAAGGATAGAAATATTTTGACTTGCGGCGCAAATTAAAGTACATTCCTCGCTCACGTTTTGGGCGAATAGCTCAGTTGGTAGAGCATCTGCCTTACAAGCAGGGGGTCACAGGTTCGAGTCCTGTTTCGCCCACCATCCTTCGCCTTTGAAACAGCACTAAGCCGTTTCAAAAAAGCTATGGCTGGCTGCGCCGCTAAAGAACTAAAACAAGTTCCCAGTGGTACAAACGAATCCAAAACGTGTAAATTTTAAAACCGTATTCCTCGATAGCTCAGTTGGTAGAGCACATGACTGTTAATCATTAGGTCGCAGGTTCGAGTCCTGCTCGGGGAGC
>JAUPVI010000007.1 GCA_030917105.1 Candidatus Babelota bacterium | reverse complement strand
TGGCGGCACACCATCACTAGTCATCGCTGTTTGCACAGTAGACACATTCTGAGAAATATTCGTTGGCCGACCACTTACTGGCTGAATAACAGGAATAGCCCTGATCCCAGGCGCACCAGGCTGATGCATCGCGTCTCTTTCACGCAACGCCAAGTATGTTACGAATGCACCACTCGATAACAGCCCCACCGTCTTCATAAACTCAATGAGCCTCTTCGATCGGCTCAAAACAGAAAACTTCCGGTTCTTGCGATCTTTCGAGAGCTTGTAGGTATAATACGCCCCCAGTGTTCCCATGCCAACACCAAAGCCAGCACCAATTTTTTGCTTTGTAGTTGCCGCAATCCCCACACAATCGCCAGTCAATAACGCAGCGGCCACAAACAACAGATAACGTACTAATTTTGTTCTTTTCACGTTCCCCCCAAAGTCTAACTGTACCAAAGCACCACAGCGAGCAACAAGAGTATGCCGCCGTGGATAATATACGCGTTTCTGTGTATACTCGCCGCCATTCTTAAAAACATTCAACTCGTAAGGCACTTTCATGGCAATACAAGCAGGTCTCGTCGGACTTCCCAATGTCGGTAAATCAACTCTTTTCAACGCACTTACCAAGTCATCCATTCCGGCTCAAAACTATCCATTCTGTACTGTTGATCCACATTTGGCCATAACCCATGTTCCTGACGAACGCCTATCAAAGCTTGCCGCCATTTTCGGCTCACAAAAACTTATCCCAACAACCGTTCAGTTTGTTGACATTGCTGGCCTAGTAAAAGGAGCTGCCAAGGGGGAAGGCCTCGGCAACCAGTTCCTCAGCAACATCATGGGGGTTGATCTCATTCTGCACGTATTGCGCTGCTTTGAAGATGAAAGCATCACCCACGTCAACAACACGGTCGATCCACTTGGCGACTTTGAAACTATTGCAACTGAACTCTGCTTAAAGGATATAGAGTCGGTTGAGAAACGCATTCAAAAAGTAGAACATCAAGTACGCAAGGGAAAACAATCTCTCTCGTCACAAGAAGCAAAAGAGCTTGATCAAGAACTGACACTGTTAAACGAAGTGAAACCTCTTTTGGATGCCTGCAACTATCACGGAGTACAAGCAGCAATCGCAAGTGCGACAGCACAAGGCACCACAACCATTCCCCTTCTTTCCGGCAAAAAAGCTCTTTTCATCGCAAACGTAAGTGAAGACGATCTCATCGATAACGCTTATCAAAACAATAAGCATTATCAAGCAGTCGTTAAACAATTCGGCAAGGAAAACGTAATTGCCGTCTCAGCAAAGATTGAATCTGAGCTTGCACAAATGGATGATGCTGAAGCAAAAGAAATGATGGAAAGCCTTGGCTTTTCTTGTACTGGACTCTCTGAGATTATTCGCGCCGCATATAGCCGCCTCGGCCTGATCACCTTTTTTACGTGTGGACCAAAGGAAGCGCATGCTTGGTCAATCATGCAGAGCACAAAGGTGCCCCAAGCAGCCGGAACCATTCACTCCGACCTTGAGCGCGGGTTTATTTGCGCTGAAGTATACAATGCCAAAGATCTGTTTGAACATAAGACTGAAGCAGGCTTAAAAGCCGCAGGTAAGATGAGAGTTGAAGGAAAAGAGTATGTCGTCGTTGACGGTGACGTTCTCAATATCAGATTTAACGTCTAAATAATCATTCTTCATATGAATCACTACCATCCGAAGAAGGAACTTCAGTATCGTGATTTACTTCTACAAGTTTCATAGCAATATTAAGAGTAAGGCTTGCCCCTGGCTCAAGACGGAAAAGCATTTGCTTTTCTCTTGAGATAGAAAAATCAACATCAGCGCAAGGATTCACAACCAAACGACTTCTTCTATGAGAGCGCCAGCATGATAAAATACTGCAGGCGGATAAACAAAATCCAAAAAAGCCAAGCATTCCTGCCGCAGTATCAATTTCTGAATAAGTCTGAAGAACTATTCCGGCTGTTACCATACTAAAACCAATAAATAATGGAATCCAACGAAAAATCGAGCATGGATTTTGACCATTAACATTTTGGCGAGGATAACGGCTCTCCAAAAAGCTAAGCTCTGCGTCACTCAAAAGCCTCCCCATCAAGGACTCACTATTATTTAAAATTTCTCTCAATGTATCATTTGAAACTTCTACAGAAACAGCAGGATCTGTATTCTCGAAAGTAATAGCCACGCATTGGTATTCTCCAGAGTCAACCGCAACCACTGATTCATCAGACCGCTCACTATTCGATAAAGAGACAGGGACCCTTATATCCTTAATTACTCTATAAGAAACAAGTAATGATTCTGGAATAACAGGAGATTGCAATCGTGGAGAATCCGCTGCAAAAAGATTGCTCGAAACAACGGCAAAGAATCCAGAAAAAAATAACGAAAAGTAACGCTTAAACATAAAATTCCCCCCTAAAAAGTAATTGATTACTTTAACTATAATTGCACAAAAACTGTTTTTAAGTAAACAAAATAAGATTTAAACAACAAGCAAAACGCTCGATATTAAGGAAAAAGCAACAACCAAAAAGGAGATAATCTTGAAACAGTGAATACGCTAAAAGAGCACGTTCTGCGAAGAGGCACTCACTTTCTATGGCAAGATGTCACAGATTTTCACTTAAGGACGAGCCGGAAGTGTTACATAAAATCGATTTTTGCCGCCCCCACCTCGACACATAGGACACGACTTGTCCTTAGCCATTCTGCTAGCATCAGATAAATGGAAGATATTTCCACACCCACAATCCCAACACACAACAATTTCTCCGCTGTTAAACCGCTCGATACATATTGAGCAATCCACATTCGGCTCAAAAGCTTTGGCAATCATGGCAGCTGATTTTTCGGCATCTTGCTTATAAAAAGATTCTTGTACTGTCGGCGGAATATTAAAACCTATCCGTTCATCGCTTATTCGAACACGCATACTAAACTGATGAGGGATGCCAGAAGCATCATTGATACTAAGCGAGTAATCACTCCATGCATCGCTAACACCATTTGCCAGAAGCATCTCTGCCCCTCGCGCAAGAGCTTCTCGATCGGAAAAATGCTCTGTAGGATGTTGTTGGCGCACAGAGGCAACTAAGAGAGCAAAATTATCCTGGACCGTGAGATGAGGTGATTTTGTACAATCAAAGGCTGGCATACGACCACACCCCATAAGCTCAGAATGCGCAGTTGTTACATAAGAGCGAGAAATCTCTGCGAGCGGTGGATCAAAAAGCGTTATGGTGTTGGCAACACGGTCAACATCCAGCCTACCAAAATCAAATCGTTGGCTTGGTCTATCACCGTAAGGCGGCAGATCTAAATGAAAATAGGTTATAGTCACAAAGCTTGGCCCAAACGGGGGCGATGAGACCTCTGGAAACATATTATTAATAAGCTGGCCCATCCATGCTATAGCCTCATGATCAGAAAGTTCCTCGTTAGGATTATTTAACCGTCCAAAATGTCGCAAGAGAGTGTACCCATCATCCAGAGTCAAATTCTCAAGGCTCCGTACACCAAAACGGCAGAGACTTATCGCTTCCTCCATGCTCAGTCGATCTACATCATAGCCAGGCCTCAGGCTAGCTGGTCTCATTTTTTGCTTAAACTCTGTCAGCCAATCTGAGGCGGCATTTGCCCATCGATTATGAAGCTCTATTGTCGCCGTAGAAAGAACTAAATCACCATAACGGGAATGCACAAGACTATTCTCACCCAGTTTAGCCGCCAGAGCATCATCATCTGGATAATGCGCAGGGGCTGGCATCTGTATAACACTCAAGGGAAGGCCAGTCGATGCCTGAGAGTGATGCGTAAATCGTGAAGGCAGTACCGTTGAATCCTGCCACGGTAATGGGGAGGACTCAGCATCATCATCTGGATAATGCGCAAAGACTGGCGATGGCCGATACAGGTCAATATACGAAGAGTCACCTCCATAACCACGTCCCCAAGCTGTCGGCTTTTTCCTCTTGAATTTAAGAGCCATAAAAGCAAGCAGGCTTACAACGCCCACCGTTCCAGCAATTGTGTACAAACGCTTCAAACGACGTTTTTTTTGTAAACGCTCTTCTTCTTTTCCACAAAGTAGACGTAATTCACGCGCAGAGGCAGATTTGACCGACACCTTCGCCAGAAATTTTTCTGCTCTAGACCAACGCTTTTCCTGCAACTGGAGAGACTCTCCCTTCTCCGCAGCCGAGAGCGCACGCTTGACCGATCGGCAAGCCCGCGACCATTCCGGCTGGTCTTGTAAAAGAACCACAAGCTCAGTGTGCCGAGAAAAGTCAGGCTCTTCAACCGCAGATAAACCGGTTGCAAACATCATACAAAATAAAAACAGGAACGCTTCACAAATTTTCTTCATATCCCCTGCACAGTAAGACTACTAGGACCAATACCGACATTACAAGTATTTCTCTCACACCATCCACGCCACAAAATTAGAAAACATCCACAAAACAAAAAAATTTTACTCAATTATTTTTTTGTAGGTAATAAGCGTCTTCTTACTCTCAATAGCATGATCAACAATAGGTACTCTATAACCAGTCACTGGCTTCTTAAAGATCGTATGGATTATGTCAGCCGAAAAAAGCTTCAGTTCCGGCACCCACTGCTTAATATATTCCGCATCTGGGTCAAATTTTTTCTGCTGAAGCCATGGATTAAAGATGCGAAAATACGGCTGAGCATCGCAACCTGTTGAAGCCACCCACTGCCAATTACCGTTGTTAACCGCAGGATCATAATCAGCCAATTTCTGCGCAAAATAACGTTCACCCCACCGCCAGTCAATATGCAGATCCTTTACAAGAAATGAAGCAGTGATCATGCGAACACGATTATGCATATACCCAGTCTTAATAAGCTCTCGCATGCCAGCATCTACAATAGGAAAACCGGTTTTCCCTTCACACCAAGCAGCAAATTTTTTCTCATCGTTCTCCCACCATAGCTCATCATAACGCTCTTTATAAGCATGCCCCAATACGGCCGGCTTAGCAAAAAGGATATGGGTAAAAAAATCCCGCCAATAAAGGGACCGCAAAATCGGCTCCGCCTTATAGGCAAGCGCATCTTTTATTGCCCAATACACCTCCCGGATAGAGACCGTGCCGAATTTGTTGTGAGGGCTTAAATGAGTCGTTGCAGCATCTAAAGAAGGATAATTACGCTCTGTTTCGTATTCATGAAGATTGCCAACTTCCCTAAGCATACTTAGCCCGCCAGAACGGCCACTCCGCACGTGATTTGGTGTTTGACGCTGGCCAAGAGGAAAGATGCGTTCATATAAAATTTCCCCATACGCTTCAGGAAGAAGTCCTTTTGCGAATAAAAAATCTTGGCGCATCTGTGGTTTTGCAACAACTTCTGTAGCTGCGGCCTTATAAAAGGGTGTAAAAATCTTAAAAGCCTCCCGCGCACTAGTCAATACCTTCCCCGGCGGAGTCAATAGCGCATCATGATGAGATACAAAAGAAACCCCATGCTTTTCGCATACAGCCGCTATTCTTTCATCTCGAGCCATGCTAAAAGGCGTGTAATCCATATTCACCGTAACGCAATCGACAGAAGATTCTTTTAATACTTCCTCAAGAACCGCTTCCGGTCGACCATGCCAAAAATTTAAGGAGCCTCCACGCTCGCGCACCTCCCGCGCAAGTTCTTCAAGAGAATCAAGCATAAAAGAAAGCGCAGGCAGGCTCTTATAAGAATTACTGTCACCTGTTTGCGCACTATCAAAAATAAAGCCAACGCTTATCTTCGAAGAGCTAGCAGCAAACAACAATGAACTATTATCAATAAGCCTCAAATCACGGCGAAAAATATGCAATACATGTTTATACATAGCAAGACCTCAACATACACTAAGCAACCGAAGCAGCATATACCTCTTCCCACAACTTTTGCTGCTCATCCAACTGCTCTCTAAGGCGGTCATACTTATCTAGCGCGCGGTCGTACTCAGCCGTACCATACTCGTAATCACCCAGTACCATAACCGCTTTTTTAACTGCTTCGTCAAGTTTTGCGATTTCTCGCTCAATGGCCTGCAGCGCCTTGCGAGGGTCTGCAGGAAGATCAGTCTGAGCCTTAGCTTTAACCGGCGCCGCAGCCTGAGCCACCCCCTTGTTGCTCCTCTGCGCAGCCGATTGGGCCGCCGCTTGTTGCTCACGCATAAAGCAAAATGATTCGTACGTTCCTGGGTAATAGCTTACTTTACCTTGATCAAGGCTAATAATAGCCGTTGCCACTTTAGAAACCACATCGCGATCATGGCTCACAAAAATGACGGTTCCTTGGTAACTAGCCAAGCCTTCAGTCAGTACTTGTTGCGCCAACAAATCCAAGTGGTTGGTTGGCTCGTCCAGAATGAGCATATTTACTTGCTGTACCAACAATTTTGCCAATGCTACCCGATTCCGCTCGCCACCGCTCAGCACTCTGATTTTTTTATGTACCGAGTCACCCGAGAAGAGCAAAGCACCAAGCACACGGCGCACTTGACCACGCATTGTTTTGCAAGCGCCATTTTCAACTTCTTCAAGCACGGTTGCATTCTGATTAAGGGCCGCCACCTGTTCCTGTTCAAAGACCGCTGTGGCAACATTATGACCAAAAGAAAAGGTACCGGCATCCGGCTTGTGCGCGCCGTAAAGACAAGAAAGCAACGTTGTTTTACCGGCTCCGTTGGGCGCCACAATGGCAATACGCTCACCACGCGCAACCTCAAAAGAGGCATCTTTAAAAATAAGCTTCTCACCGAAAGATTTACTAAGGTTTTCTACGCGAAGAACTACCTCTCCCGCTCGCTCAAGAGGAGGGAACGGCAGTCCAATTTCAGGGACCATTTCTTCATCAAACTCAACCCGTTCCATCCGGTCGAGTTGTTTTTCCATGCTTTTTGCCATCTTAGCTTTAGAAGCCTTAGCCTTAAACCGTTCAATCGTCTGTTTACGTTGTGCAATATCCCGGTCTTGCGCCTCTTTAGCAGCGCGGAAGTGCGCCACTTGTTCATCATAAGCACGACGATAGTACGAATAGTTTCCGTCATATATACGAAGCTTCCCTTTGCCAAGAACAAAAGTCTTTTCACACACTTGATCAAGTACATAACGATCGTGGCTGATGAGTAAGTATCCAGAACGTGACTGACGCAAAAAGCGACATAGCCATTCCCGCGCTTGTAAGTCCAAGTGGTTGGTTGGTTCGTCGAACAGATACATATCAGCATCTTGTAGCAATAACTTTGTCAGCACCACCCGCATCTGCCAACCAACGCTCAACGTTGAAACCGGCATCTCATGGCGTTCTTGCTCAAAACCAAGTCCCACCAACACTTTGCGCGCTTGTGATGCTTTGCTGCCATAGTCATGAGCAGCAAGGTCTGACTGTAAGGTTGCATACTCATCACAATCCATTTGCCCCGCGCGTTCTAGTTCACGCGCTCGCACATGCCACTGGCCAAGTTCACCATAGGCAAGCATGGTTTCGTCAAAAATTGAATACTGCGACTGCAATACTACTTCCTGCGGCAGATAAGCCACTCGCATACCAGAAGTAATCTGCACATGTCCACCGGTCAGCTTTTGCTGCCCTGCAATTGCCTTGAGAAGAGTTGATTTGCCGGCACCATTGGGGCCGACCAGTCCGATTTTTTCATCTTCTTGGATCAACTGAGTAATATTATTAAAAATAGTTTGCTCACCAAAAACGAGCGATAGTCCTTGTAAACGAATCATGTTGTATCTCTAATGGTTTTCTTAAAATCTCATGCTACGCTTGGTAACACTTTTTAACGACGAACGAATGGTGCGATTACGCTGCATACCAATTTTGGTAATCAGCTGATAAAAAAACTCACGATCGGCTGCTTTTATCACCGCTTGTTCATGTGCTTCCGCCAGGACAACTGGGTATCCACCCCCTTTCTCCGCCTGGTCAAGAGCGACCCGACATACGCGAGCAACAAGGCGCTCATCCTCGGCGACCCAGGCAGGAATCTCAAGCCGCACAATTTCTGTGCCAGCATTAAGATAGAAAAACCAAGGCTTTAGATGAGCTGGATAATCAGCTGAAATATGTGAAGAAGTAGCAAAAAGAGTGCTTCGTTGGCCCGGTTCCAAGAGCTGGCCCATCAGATGAGCATCAATCAGCGAATCTACTATTTTGCAGGGAAAGGTATCATAAACTGCATGACATGGCGCGCAATTGGCTACACTAAACCGACAGAGCCCCAGCTTTACTAAGCTCATCACCTCTCGACTCTTGGGCATACTAATATACCCGGCGCAGACCATTTTTTTCTCATACAGTGCGTTAAGCTGCTTTAAATATTCATTCATGAAATAGGTACGGACTTCAGTTGTTTTTCCCTCGAGCGTCCAAAAAATAATAGTACCATCAATAAGCACCACCGATTCAGTGTCAGTTAATTTTTCTGATTCAACAACCGCACGGCTTAACTCTCGTGCTTCACGGAGTAAGTCAACAGTGTCGACAGAAACTGCCTCACTGCTTGCCGCAAAATCGGTAAACGGACAAACTTCAGGATCTGAGAAAAAGTCCACAGAACTTTCATTGTTATAGGTAAATCGCGCACCGCCAACGTTCAACAGAAAGCATCCCGCTCCAGCGACATGGCGATCGGGGTAGACCTGCGAGCCATCAACCGCTAGCACAGAATACTCTGATGCCGATTCGTATACAAAAAAATCGCATAAATTGCCCTGCCATGATGGCACCAGAAACGAAGCTTCTGCATCACGAGCCCGCGCCTCAAACGTTGGGTCAACTGCAATGCGGCGATATACCGTCACCGCAGCACTCAAGGTCTCGGTCACATCAGGGAAAAGCTTGTCGGAAAGCTGCTCCAAAGATACAGCAAGTTTTAATCGGTCTAACATAAGATACAACAATCTAAATCGAAGCGTGGCGCATTCAGGCACAATCCTAACCAACAATCACAGATAAAGCAAAGGGGGAACCGCATTATATACAGTTCCCCCTTTGATACCTATAAGCGCTCAAAGAGCGCGGTAACTCATTTATTACTCAGCTTCTTGCTCAGCCGGCCTCTTAGCGAATGGCTTACGCGCACCAGCGCTGTTATTGTCACGCGAGAAACGCGGACGCTCACTGCGCTCGAAACGTGGACGATCCCATGGACCCTTGTCCACAAGTGCATCTACAAACGGAGCACGTGGACGGCCACCAAACGAACGGCTTTGACGATCGCCAAATGGCTTACGTTCACCGAACGGACGAGCCGGACGGTCACCGAAGGGACGCGCTGGACGATCACCAAAGGCTGGACGGTCACCAAATGACTTTCTTTCACCAAATGGACGGGCCGGACGATCACCGAATGGTTTACGCTCGCCGAAGGGACGCGCTGGGCGATCACCAAACGCTGGACGGTCACCAAATGACTTTCTTTCGCCGAATGGACGAGCCGGACGATCACCAAACGAACGAGCCGGACGGTCACCAAATGACTTTCTTTCGCCGAACGAACGGGATGGACGTTCGCCAAAGGCTGGACGATCACCAAATGAACGAGATGGGCGCTCTTCACGCTCGAAAAAACGCTGCTGCCCTTGAGCATCGCCACCTTCGTCATCAAAACGCTTCTTGCGATCACCGAACGGTTTACGCTCACCAAAGGAACGCGCCGGGCGATCACCAAAAGCTGGACGATCTCCAAATGGCTTTCTTTCACCAAATGAACGAGCTGGACGATCACCGAATGATTTACGATCACCGAATGGACGAGCTGGACGATCGCCAAATGGTTTTCTTTCGCTACGATCTTCAAACGGACGATCTGAGCGTTCGCGACGGCCACGAGATTCATCACGAGGCTTGTCAGATGAGCCTTCTGCAGCAATTTTTTCTACAATCGTTGAAGGCTTGCCAACACGATTTTCGATACGAACATCAGACTTTGCGCCATTTTCACCCATAAGGCGAGCAATGCAACGCCATTTTCCACCGTCTTGACCAGTTACCAAGCTCACTGCGGTACCTTGGGCACCAGCACGACCAGTACGGCCAATACGATGTATGTAATCTTCTGGACATTGTGGTAAGTCATAGTTCACAACACACTCAATGTGTGGGATATCAAGACCACGAGCCGCTACGTCAGTCGCGACTAGTACACGGCATTTGCCGGCACGGAATTCACGAATAACGCGTTCGCGCTTTGCTTGACGCAAGTCACCGTGAATTGCTTCAACTTCGTGTCCTTGTCGACGCAAACGCACTGCAAGGCGCTCGGTACCAAATTTAGTTTTTACAAAAACAATCATGGTCCCTTGGCGATTCTCAAGGAGCTCAAGAAGCAAGCCATATTTGTCTGATTCAATAGTTTTTAGAACTTCCTGCGTAATAGCAGCCATTGGCAAGGTAGTCGAACCGATAGCGATACGAACTGGATCTTGTAAATAGCTTCCCGCAACTTTTACAATTTCTGGCGCCATTGTCGCAGAGAACATCAATGTTTGACGCTTTTCTGGCAAGTAGCGAACGATTTCTTGCAACTGCACGGTGAAACCCATGTCGAGCATGCGATCAGTTTCGTCAAGCACAAGGAAATTAGTATTAGAAAGTGAAAGAGTACGACGCTCAAGATGGTCATTAATACGACCAGGAGTACCAACCACGATACGTGCTTTAGCACTCAATTGACGCAATTGTTTTTGCATCGAATCGCCACCAATAAGGAGCGCAGTCTTGACGTCTGAGTTTTTGCCTAAGAGAAGGCGAAGAGTATCGAGCACTTGGATAGCCAACTCGCGAGTCGGCGTTAATACCAACGCACAGCTATTCGGCTGTGCAAGTATGTGTGCTACTAATGGGATCCCGTACGCGGCTGTCTTACCAGTACCTGTTTGAGCAGAACCCAAAATATCGCTCCCCTGCAGCGCAGGCGGGATAGTTTGAGACTGGATCGGTGTCGGGGTGTTGAATTGCATTGCTTTGAGTGAATGCAGGAGCTGCTCAGGCAGCCCCAGTGTGCTGAAGTTTTCCATAATTACTTTCTGTTTTTATGACGTTTAACGTTACAAAAGAGGAAAGTAGTTACCATGAAAACTGGAACAATACTCACCCCTACCTGGCGACCGTCAGGCAGCCGCCTCTGTACGACGATTTATTTAGTTGACCGAAATTATCGGATTAGCCAACAACTTGCAGGTTAACCGCAGATGTTTTGCCCTTGCTAGTTGCAAGTTCATAGCTTACTTTTTGGCCTTCTTGCAAAGATTGAATGCCAGCTCTTTGTAATGCGCTAATGTGCACAAATACATCATTACCACCTTGTTCAGGTTGAATGAAGCCGAAACCTTTGGTTGTGTTGAACCATTTTACTGTACCGATAGACATAGTAGTTAACTCCTTAGAGGCGCCGCACTTAAAGCACGTAGAACGCAATTGCATGTATTAAAAATAGATTTTTTGCAGACTACACTTATTCGGCACCGTCCGGTGCTGATTGCGTTTTCACGCTAAAAAACCTAGCACAAGCTTAAAAGAACCCCCAGGAATGTCAATCTATTTTTTAATCTGCCAGTGTGGCGCCACGAGTAAAAGCCCTTCACAAATGCCAAAATTTGCCGCAGACTAGCCAAGTGCCCGCCATCCAGCCAAAAGGGAACCCCGATGAAAAAAGCATATACGTACCTCGCCGTCCGCTCCCTTCTGGGAGATCTAACTGCCGTCTATGAAGACGGCATCCTCTGTTTTCTTGGCTTTGGTGAAAAAGCTGCCAAAGAAGCCGCTGCTACCTGGCCAGAAGCTACGTATGAGGATAATCATAAGGTCTTATGGTCTCTACTCTCGCGGCTTGAGGACCGCGCTGCGTTAGGCAATCTCCCGCTGGGTGGTACCCCGTTTCAACGCGAAGTCTGGGTCCAACTGACCAAAATACCCTGCGGCACCGTTACCACTTATCAGTACATAGCAAATCAAATCGGTCGACCAAAAGCAGTCCGTGCCGTTGCCAATGCCATTGGGCGCAATCCAATTTCCGTTTTCATCCCTTGCCATCGAGTCATTGGCAGCGATGGCAAGCTCCATGGCTACCGCTGGGGCGTAGAAATTAAAGAGAAACTACTCGCTCGCGAGAGAGAGTCAGCACAAAACGCCTATTGATAAAAGGTTTTTACTGTATTAGGATAGTCCTGTGAGCGACTACCGTACCTAGCCGCCTGCTGTTAGTTATTTCACTTTATTTAACAGAAGGACGTTCCCCCATGAATTTCTTAGACATGTTAGAACGCTACAAACCAGCAAGCGAAAAAGAACGGGTATATCGAGACAATACTATACAATTCCTCTACCTTCACCGGAAAGAGGCATTCAAACGCGCCCACTATAAAGGGCACTTTACCGTTTCATTCTTGTTGCTCAACAAAGAAAAAACTAAGCTTTTGCTTATCCGCCAACCTGGTGAGCTCCAGTGGAGCGCGCCAACTTTTTTCGTGAACGACCAGCGCGATCTGATGGGTTTTGCTCAAGAAAGCGCCCGCACGTTAACCGCAATTTCAGCCATTGAGCCAGCAATATCTGCTGTTTTTGACGTGCATGTAGAAAAAAATGTTGCACCAGCCGACTCGTTCTACGAAACCAAGCGGCATATGATAAGTTTTCTTCTAAGAACCACTGAAGAAGAGGCGCCATGCAGCGGTAATAGGATCTATTACGAACTCCGCTGGTTTCCTCTCAACGAGCCAATACCATCAGGCGACCCAAAACTTACTAATTTGGTACAAAAGTGCCGCACGCTTGTCGGATGCGTTCTGCCAAAACGAAAAGTACAAAAAAAAGAATCGGTGCCCACATCGGCTCCACGCAAGCAAATTCCGTTACCCAAAGATGCTTTTCCAGACAATCAGGAGCCCTCTGCCTAATTGCCACGATCATACCAGCTATGGTATAAGCCCATCCTTATCATAAACCGAAAGGCATTGCGGCATGGAACTTTTAACGCTACTTAAGCGGTATACACCGTCGGATGAAAACGAACGCATGGCGCGCGAGGTAACAATCCAATTTGTGGAAGAAAACAAACTAGCCTTTGAGCGGTCACTCCTTTTTGGACATGTCACCGCCTCAGCTCTCTTGCTCAATAAAGACAAGACGCGATTCTTGTTAATGCATCACCGCAAACTCAACAAGTGGTTTCAAGTCGGCGGGCATTGCGATGGCGACCATGATACGCTCCGTGTCGCCATGAAAGAAGCAGCGGAAGAATCTGGCATCGACAAAGTTGAACCGATTTCAAGAGAGGTTTTCGATATCGACGTCCACCTAATTCCGCAAAACAAAGGGATTCCTGCTCATTTCCATTTTGATGTACGGTACCTGCTTAAAACAAGCGCGAGTGATGAACTAGTTATTAACGGCGAATCACAAGCGCTCCGTTGGTTTTCCTTTGATGAAGAGCTGCCAACGGCAGAAGAATCAGTGCTCCGTATGATTAGAAAGTGCCGCGCATCACTGTGATTGCTTTCACACTGTCAGGAGCGCTCACGCACACCGCCACGCAACTAAGAAGTGCGACGAGCTATTGAAGCAAGAAAGAAGGTGCGACCAAGAAATACGCCAGGAACAAAAGTCCCAATGAGAGCGGACAGGCATTGCCACATTTGAACATCTGCCGGCCATGCAATGCCAGAAATACCAAAGATTGTCTTAAGAATAAAGATACTAAGGACCAGCGTAAGCGTCACGCACTCTCCTGCAAGCTCAAATCGTAATTTTGGAAATGCGCGCAAAATCTGCGGTCGCAACACTGAGCCCCCAACAGCCAATCCAGCAAGAAGCGTTAGCATTGTCAACAACTGATACTCATGGGAAAGGGACAAGACCAACGGCATCTGCAATGCCAAGAGCATTAACGGAATAATAAAGGCAATCGGCAACCACACCAAGCGCGGCTTGAGTGCGGTAAATCCACCAATTAAAAGATACAAAAAGAGCAATGGAAACCAGTAGGGCAAGTTCTGAATATATACAATAGCTGCGTCAAACATACAGTTCCTTTACAATAAATTTAGAAAACAAAAATAAGCAGACGCCTGATAGCGGGTCGTTGCGAGCTCGCAAAACAATCCAGCAAAACCACAGAGAAGCATGTTCCTCTATTGCCACGTCACTACGCTTTCTCCCAATGACGCGGTGTTTTACCCGCGGAGCTTTAAAGCTCGGGAGCGTAGCATCACCGCAATACATTTGCAATGCGTTAGAGAAACAGCTATTATTCCAGGCGCTTTTCCCATGAGGATAAACTACCATGCGCATACTACCTTTCATATGGATGACCACTAAACCATTCCGCCGCTATTTGGCAGTTTCCATCACTAACTCTTTTGTCTACGCAAGCATTTTGATTGGCCTCCCGTACCTTGTAAAGCAACTCATTAACGCCGCTCAAATGCCAGATGTACCACAACTTATTCATTATGGCGCTCTTGCCATTGCAGCGGAATTCTTCGTCGGCATGAGCTGGCGCTTTCAAGACTGGGCTATGCTCAAATTTGAGCCCCCGTACCGCAGCTATGTCTCAAAAATTATTATGGAGCACTTTATGCTCCAGCCACACCACTTCTTTCAGAATAATTTTGCTGGCTCTCTTGCCGCAAAAATGGGTGATGCTGCCCTTTCACTCCCCAAAATAATATCAGTCTTTATAAGCAGCATGATAATTAATGCGGTAAGCATATGTTTCGCCGTTGCTATGATGACGCAAATCAGCGGATGGCTTGCGCTCGGGCTTGTATGCTGGGCACTACTTTTTATTTCCTGCTCTATTCTCACACTCAAGCAATTTGATCACCTCGCAACTGAATCTGCACGGGCCGGTTCACGCGTCACCGCAGTATTAGTAGATGCACTTACTAATATGCTGCCCGTACGTTTGTTTGCCATGCAACAAGAAGAAGCAGACGCGATCGCCGCAACACAGGAAGCATACACCATCGCAAACCGAGCGCGTCGCTGGTTTAATCTAAAGCTTGAATTTGCTCAAGGGATGACATACTGGGCCTTCCAAGGCTTATGTACGTTTATACTGGTCCGCATGATGCTCAATCACCAGATTACCGCTGGCGACTTTGGCTTGGTACTCGGTATTAATATTGCACTCGAACGTGAGTTATGGAGCCTCAACACCAAGCTTCGAGACTTTTTTGATCAGTGGGGAATGGTGGATGCAGCACTTGAAACTATCTACACGCCTCTTGAAAGCCAAGATGTCCCCAATGCAGTACCTCTTAGAGTCACCAACGGCGAGATTGTTTTTGACAGAGTCCAATTTAATTACCCTGGTACAGAAGCATTATTTCAGAACAATTCACTTATCATACCCGCTGGACAAAAAGTAGGCCTTGTGGGTTACTCCGGTAGCGGAAAGTCGACCTTTGCAAGCCTCATACTGCGACTCTATGACCTCACCGGTGGGCGCATACTCATCGACAACCAAGATATTGCAGCTGTTACGCAAGACTCACTGCGTGAAGGTATTGCTTTTGTACCACAAGAATCCTCTCTATTTCACCGCACGATTAAAGAAAATATTGCCTACGGTCGAGCATACGCCACAACTGATGAAGTACTTACGGCTGCACGTAAAGCGCACGCCCATGATTTTATCATGCAGCTCCCTGATGGCTACGAAACCATTGTCGGTGAGCGTGGCGCAAAACTTTCTGGCGGACAACGCCAACGAATTGCGTTAGCTCGTGCATTGCTCAAAAAAGCCCCTATCATGATTCTTGACGAAGCGACCGCCCAGCTCGACTCAGCAACGGAATATGCTATTCAATTATCACTTGAAGAATGGTTTCAGTCTCCCGCCACGACCCTCGTCATTGCCCATCGCCTTTCCACTTTACGCGCTATGAATCGTATTTTGGTTTTTGACAAAGGCAAGATTGTGCAAGACGGATCACACGCACAACTCCTAGCACAAGGAGGGCTCTATCGCCTTCTGTGGAACGCACAAATCAACGGATTTCTACCAGAGGAACAAAAATGAAAGTTCTTTCTTTTATCTATCTTGTTACAAAGCCGTTCAGAGGTCTACTCACCCTTTCAGCAGCAGGTACCGTAGCCACTGCTGGTTGCATAATTTATCAATCAATTCTCATCAAAAACCTCATCAATGCCGCTTACACAAACGACACAAGCGACCTCATTTATAACGCAATTGCATTTGGTATTCTGAACATAGTTGAAGAAAACGCTATTCGACGAATTGATATGTGGACAGAAATACAGTACGTGCCGGCCCTGCGTAACACAATTGCCCAAACATTGTTTGCACGATCATGCCGTCAACCCTATAGTTTTTTTCAAAACAATTTCGCTGGCGCTTTAACCGCGAAAGTCGTCGACTGTGTTGCCGTCATTCCTACAATGATTGATACCGTACTCGATGGCTGGCTTTTGGGCATTACGTTGGTTGCCAGCACTATTGTCATGATATACCAAATAAATCCGTGGATAGCCCTTGCTCTAGCCATCTGGACTACTTTCTTTCTTGCCGTGTCATTCCTTACTCTCTCACGCCACCATTCCCTTACTCTCGCCGCACGCGCCGGAGTGAAAGTTGTTGCCGCACACGTTGATGCTATTACCAACATGGTCAATGTGCGCCTGTTCGCACGACAACGAGAAGAAATGCGCATCATTGAAAAAACACATACCGATTACACAAAGCTCTCACAGAATCGCCGTTGGTTTGTACTCAAAGTAAACATCGTACAAAGTCTCAGCTTTTGGATCTATCAAGCAGCCTGTACCATTATTTTGATAGCACTGCGCGCAAAAGGGCAGATTACTCCCGGTGATTTTGGCTTAGTCCTCAGCATCAATATCACGCTTATAGACCAACTGTGGCGACTAAGTGAACAAATGCGCGATTTTTCCGATGATTGGGGCAAGGTAGAACAAGCTCTTGAGACTTTTTATTTGCCGCTCACAGTACAGGACGCACCAAAAGCACACAACCTTCAGAAAACTGATGGTGCAATTTCCTTTCAACATGTACGCTTTAGCTACCATCCGGACAAACTCATTTTTGACCGCCTTACGGTCGACATACCAAGCAAACAGAAAGTCGGCCTCGTCGGCTATTCGGGCAGCGGCAAGAGTACTTTTGTAAACCTCCTCCTCCGTCTCTATGATTTGAGTGGCGGCTGCATTCGCCTCGATGGGCATCCGATTGCACAAGCAACTCAAGATTCCCTTCGCCAAAAAATCGCCTACGTACCACAACAGCCATCACTTTTTCATCGTACTATTCGTGAAAATATCGCCTACGGCAACCCACATGCAACGATGAAGGACATTGAAGCCGCAGCACACAAGGCAGCCGCACATGAATTTATTACAGCGCTCCCACACGGATACGAAACGCTGGTCGGGGAGCGAGGTACAAAACTCTCTGGTGGGCAGCGCCAACGAATTGCATTAGCACGCGCCCTTCTCAAGCACGCCCCTATCTTGATACTTGATGAGGCAACATCCCAACTTGATACGATTACAGAACGCTCAATTCAGTCAGCACTTGCAGAGTTTTTTGAAAACTCAAAAAAAAAGGTGACAAAGAAAAAGCGCAAACGACCATCGTCATTGCCCACCGCCTTTCTACCTTGCTCTATATGGATCGTATTTTGGTGTTTGATAATGGCGT